>JALOMD010000333.1 GCA_025455595.1 Cytophagales bacterium
CCGTACATGGGCCGCGACTCGGTGGAGCCGTTCTTGCAGTTTCCCGGCAAATGGGTGATTCTCTTGGCGTTGACTTCCAATGCGGGCAGTGCCGATTTCCAAACCCTGCCCGTGAGGCCGGGCGTTGCGTTATTCGAGCAAGTGTTGGAAACCTCGCAAAAATGGGCCGGTGCCGACCAAATGATGTACGTGGTGGGAGCCACGCAAGCCGCCGAGTTGGGACGCATCCGACAGTTGGTGCCGGGGCACTTTCTGCTCGTGCCGGGCGTAGGCGCACAAGGCGGCGACTTGGAGGCCGTCTCGCAGGCGGGCTTGAACCGCGAATGCGGCCTGCTGGTAAATGCTTCGCGTTCCATTTTGTACGCTTCCGACGGCGCGGATTTTGCCCACGCCGCTGCTGCCGAGGCACGGCGTTTGCAAATTCAAATGGCCGCGTTGCTTGACCGATTCTGTCAGAATCAGGATTTTCAGAATGAGCAGAAAAAGCAGGATTGGTTGTAACGGATGTTACCCAAGGATTCAGAAATTGTTATGGAAAACCTCTTTTAAAATCTGGAAAAGCGTTTTACGCAAAAATCGCCTAAAACGCCTTGCAGAGATTGTTTTCCCGATTGTTTTGCAAGCCGTCCGCCGAAGCGGTAGGATTTTACAGAGAAAATCGTTAGTTTGGAAACCCGAATTGTCGCCCTTGCGAACCGAACGGCAGACAAGTAAGTTTTCGGGCAGATGTTAAATTTTGTCTAACAGCGCGGCGGATTATATTTGCATCTGTTTTAAGCGAAAAACGACAAATTATTATTTGGAAAACATATCATGGATATACTTTTGATTGTGGTCGGCTTTTTAGCCTCTTACTTGGTTGGCTCTTTGCCCACGGCGTTGTGGTACGGACGGACTCTCCACGGCATTGACATCCGTGAGTTTGGCAGCGGCAATGCGGGTGCTACCAATACCTTCCGCGTGCTGGGCAAAAGAGCAGGAACAATTGTAATGACCATTGACATTTTCAAAGGTTGGGCCGCTACTTCCATTGCCAATGTGCTGCTGCACTTGGATGCATTCACGGAGCCGAATCTGATTACGTACCAGCTTTTCATCGGTATTGTCGCCGTGATCGGGCATATTTTTCCGGTTTACGCCAACTTCCGGGGTGGCAAGGGCGTGGCGGCGTTGCTCGGCATGGTGCTGGCCATTCACGTCGAGGCGGCGTTGCTGTGCATCGCCATTTTCCTGCTGGTGGTGCTTACGTCCAAATACGTCTCGCTGGGTTCCATGATTGCGGCATTGGCGTTTCCGCTGCTGTTGCTCATGCCCCGTTTCAGCCCCGACGACCCCATTCTCATCGTCTTCGGCTTTGCCATGTTCGCCATCGTGGTGCTGACTCACCAAAAGAACATCATTCGCCTGCTCCACGGTGAGGAAAGCCGCGCCAAGATTCGGTTGCGAAAGAAATAGCCAAGGAAGTCGTCAGTAGTCAGTCATTAGTCTTTAGTGAAGGCAAACAATCAAATCACTGGCGGCCAATTGTTTGCTAAAGACGCAAGACTGATGACTTTTCGGCGTTAATCCGTTTTTTATCGGTTGCATCCGTTCAATCCGTGTTGCTGTTTTTTTTTAGAGGCGTTTTGGCTGTTTTTTGCCTAAAACGCCCGAATCTTCAGATCAATTCTTCACCCTCCGAACTTGAGCGTAAACGTCGTGCCCCGGTTCACTTCCGACTGCACTTTCAGCGTGCCGCCGTGCATCTGCATGATTTGCCGCGACAAGCTCAAGCCAATGCCCGAACCGGTTTTTTTGGTGGTGTAAAACGGAATGAAGATTTTCTCCAACGCCTCCGGAATGATGCCCGGCCCGTTGTCGGTCACGTCAATGCTCGGCTGCTGGTTTTCGTCCAAGTAGCCCTTCATGTGGATGGTGCCGCCGGTTTTGCCCGCCAATGCTTCGACGGCGTTTTTCACCAAGTTGATCAGCACCATTTCGATCTGCTCCTTGTCGGCCAGCACCTGCGTGGTTTCGGGTTTCACTTCGCACGTAAAGTCCACGCCGGCGTTTTTGGCATCGGCGAGCATGAGTTGATACACGCCGCCGGTCAGTTGGCGCACGGTTACTGCCTCCAAGACGGGTTTCGGAATGTTGGTGAAATTGCGGTAGGCGTTCACGAAGTTGAGCAGTCCCACGCTACGGTTTTCAATCGTGTTCAGGGCTTCCTTGATGTCGCCGACGGCCTCGGCGTTGGCCGTGTCTTGCGCAAGGTCGTGGGTCACAATGTCTTGCATGGTGGCAATCAGCGAGGTAATCGGCGTGATGGAGTTCATGATCTCGTGGCGCAGCACCCGCGTCAGGTTTTGCCACGCCTCCAGTTCTTTCTGCTGCAACTCCGACTGGATGTTTTGCAGCGACACCAACTTGATGGTTTTGCCGCGCAGCCGAATCACTGTGGCGTAAACGGAAAGCTGCTGCTCGGCGGGCGTTTGGTAGAGGGCGTTGCTCTGCGAACGCAGTTTTTGGACCAGTTCCACCAGTTCGGGGTGCGCCTTGAGCAACTCGCCGAGTGTGCGCAGCCGGTAAATGCCGAGCAGTTTCAGGGCCGCGTTGTTCACCAGTTCCACTTTGCCCTCGGTGTCAAAAGCCAGCAAGCCCACGCTGACGTGATGCACCACCGCGTTGAGATACTGCAAGTTGGCTTCGCGTTCGGCGCGGGCTTGGCGAAAAGCCTCCAACACTTCGTTGAATTGCTGGTTCAGGGTTCGGAAACTGTAGCCCAGCTTGTTGTCGGCGGCAAAGCCGATGGAGAAATCAGACCAGCGCACCGATTCGAGGAAACGGATCAACTTGCGGTTGGTGCTGTCCACGTAATAGTACAGGTTGAAGCCCAGCAACGCCACCAGCAACATGAAAGCCGTGAATGCCAGCCAGTTGAACGACAACACGAACACGTAGCAGCCCGCGCCGATGGCCGCCACCAACGCCAGCACCCGTATGGTCAATCCCGCGCCGAAAGTCTTGAACAATGCCGAATGATTGAATTAATGAATAAGTGAATGGAATGCGGAAAGGCAAAGAGCAGAGGGCATGGAGCATGGAGTGTTTTGGGCAAGATTTGCTCAAAACGGATAAAAGTGTCCGTCATTGCGAGCGATAGCGAAGCAATCTCCCACGGAGCATCGCGAGTCTTGGGCAGAACCATTTTCCGAGCCTGTGGTGATGAGATTGCCACGGCGTTCCGCTTCGCTACACGCCTCGCAATGACGGATTTCCTTTAGGCGTTTTGGCCGTTTTTTGCCCAAAACGCTTGTTGCCCCATGCCCTCTGCCCTTTGCCTTTCCGTACTCCGCATTCCTTACATTCCGTATTTCTCTAACCGCCGGTACAGCGACGACCGGGTGAGGCCGAGTTCTTGGGCGGCTTCGGTTATGTTGCCGTTGTGTTTCTTCAACGCCTTGCGGATGAGCAGTTTTTCCATCTCGTCGAGTGGCATGGCATCCAAGGCCGACTCGGTGTCGGTGTTTTCGGTGCCGCCGCTGAAGAAGAAATCCTCCGGTTGCAGCACCGCGCCTTGCGCCATGATCACGGCCCGCTCAATGGCGTGCTGCAACTCACGCACGTTGCCGGGCCAGTGGTATTTCTGCATCCGCTTCAGCAACGCCGGACTCAGCGTACTTACCGTCCGGTTGTATTTCTTGCGGTACATCTGTAGGTAATACTCGGCCAGCGGCACCAGATCTTCGGGACGTTCGCGCAGGGGCGGCAGGTGGATTTCGATGGTGTTGATGCGGTAGAGCAGGTCTTGCCGGAACGTCTTGCTTTTCACCATGTCGTAAACCGGCATGTTGGTGGCCGAAATAAGCCGCACGTCAACGGCCTTGGGCTTGTTGGAGCCGACCCGTGTCACGGTGCGGCTTTGCAGCACGGTGAGCAGCTTGGCCTGCAACGGCAGCGACAGGTTGCCGATTTCGTCCAGGAAAATGGTGCCGCCCGAAGCCGTCTCGAACCGCCCGGCGCGGTCTTCCTTGGCATCAGTGAACGAACCTTTCACGTGTCCGAACAGTTCGCTCTCGAACAACGTCTCGCTGATGGCCCCCAGATCAACCGACACAAACGCTTCGTCGGTGCGCTTCGATTTTTTGTGCAACGCTCTGGCAATCAACTCTTTGCCTGTGCCGTTCTCGCCCAGAATCAGCACGTTGGCATCGGTTTCGGCCACACGGTCAATGGCTTCATAGACGCGCAGCATAGCCGGGCTTTGCCCAATGATGTCTGGCGTGTACGAGGCTTGGGCTTGGTTCAGGCCTTTTTGCTTGGCCCGCAGGTCCTCGGTTTCGTTGCGCGACTGCCGCAAACGCATGGCCGAAATCAGCGTGGCCAGCAGTTTTTCGTTTTCCCACGGCTTCAGCACAAAATCGGTGGCCCCGTCCTTGATGGCCCGCACGGCCATTTCCACGTCGCCGTAGGCCGTAATCAGCACCACCACCGCCGCCGGGTCAACGGCCAGGATGCGGTCGAGCCAGTAAAAGCCTTCCTTGCCGCTGCCGATGTCCTTGGTGAAGTTCATGTCCAGCAAAATCACGTCGTAACGTTGGTTGCTCACCAAAAACGGGATGCTTTCGGGGTTGCTTTCTACGTCCACGTGCTGAAAATGTCGTTTTAGGAACAGGCGTGCCGCACTCAGCACGTCGGTGTCGTCGTCCACGACCAAGATTCTGCCACTCTTGGTTTCTTTTGTTTCCATCGTCGAAATATAATTTTTTGTCCAATGGATGCAAACTCGACGCGGAAGGTTGTACGAAAATGGGGATGGGCGGAAAAAAAGCATGGGGCAGAGGGCAGAGAGCATG
>JALOMD010000334.1 GCA_025455595.1 Cytophagales bacterium
GCGTACACCCGTAAGGCGCGGAGCCACTTCAGGCCCAGCGTGGATGCGGGCAGGTTGTAGCCGAACGTCACGTTGCGCAGCCGCAGGAACGACGCGTCTTCGATGTGCTTGTCCGAAAGTACGAACGGACGCGTCTTGGCACTGGGCCATTCGTTGCTGGGGACATCGGGTCGCCAGCGGTTCAGCACCTCGCGGGAGTTGTTGGTGGCACCGTCGTTGCGGTACAACTCGTGGCTGTTCACGTTCCACACGTCGTTGCCGTGAGTGCCTTGAAAGAACACCGCCAAGTCAAAGTTTTTGTACGAGAAGTTGTGCGAAAACCCGTAGAAAAAGTCGGGCTGCGGATTACCGATGATGGTGCGGTCGTTGTTGTTGACTTGGCCGTTTCCGTCAACGTCCACGTAGCGGATGTCTCCGGCAGCGGTAGAGCCGAACGAGCTGCTGCCGGGAAGAATGGTTTCGCCGTTTTGGTAGATGCCGTCGGTGCGCAACCCAAAGAACACGCCTATCGGCTGGCCCACTTGCAGAATGCTTGAATTGGCGATTTGCAGGTGGCCATCACCCGTGTTGGGTGCCAACCGGAAAGTTTCGCCCGGCCCCAAGGCCAGCACTTTGTTCCGGTTGAAGGTGATGTTGCCGCTCATGACCCATTTGAAGGCTCCGGTGAGGTTGTTGCTGGTGAAGGCTAACTCAAGGCCCCGATTCTCGACGCTGCCGATGTTCTGTAGGATAGTGGAGAACCCGGTGGTACGTGGCAAATCAAGGTTGAGCAACAGGTCTTGCGTCCGTTTGTAGTAATATGCGGCCTCGAAACTGATGCGGTTGTCGAGAAAACCCATTTCCAAACCCGCGTTGTACTGGGCGGTGCGTTCCCAACGCAGGTTGGGATTGGCTACCCGGCCGGGTGCCTGCCCGATTACAATGGCCTCGCCGAACGGATACCGCACCGTGCTCAAGCCTGCCAACGACTGGTAGAGGCCGATTTCTTGGTTGCCGGTTAGCCCCCAACTTGCAGTCAGCTTCAGGTTGCTGAAAACGTTCATGTTTTTGATGAAATCCTCTTCGCTGATGCGCCACCCCAAGGCTGCCGACGGGAAGTAGCCCCATTTGTTGCCCGCCCCAAAACGCGAGGAGCCGTCGGCACGGAAAGTGGTCGTGAGCAAATACTTGTTGCGCCATGTGTAGTTGGCCCGCCCGAACCAAGAGTCGAGCCGCCACAGGTTGCGGCCTGAAAACGGCGTACCGATGATTTGCCCCAAGCCGAGGTTGTCAGCCTCCAGCGCGTCGGTGGGGAAGTTGGTGGCCGAGGCCCCGAGGAAGTCCACCATTTGCGACTGGCTTTCGTATCCGGCCAAGAATGTCAGGTTGTGGTTGCCGAACACGCGGCTGTAGGTGAGTGTCAGCGTAGCCACCGGCGACACCACATCTTTCTTTTCCACCAACGCCGAGCCGAACGAGTTGCGCCCTCGGTTGTTGGTGCTTGGCGCGTAGAAGTCACGCCGACCGGCTTGGTAATCAAGCCCGAAAGCCGCCCTGAACCGGAGGTCTTTGAGAATGCTGTACTCGGCGTACACGTTGCCCAGAATGCGGTTGGTCACCGTCCGGTTCACGGTTTCCAAGGCATCTTGCACGGGGTTGCCCACCTGCTGCGAGCCGGGTATCGAGCTGTTGTCGAACGTGAAGGCACCCGTTTGCGGGTCGCGCACGGGCAGCGTGGGCGAAAACACCAAAGCCCCGTTGACAACGCCGCCCCGCGTGATGTCGGTCACCTGCTGGTTGTTCCAAGCTCGGCTCAGTTGCAGCGAGTTGCCGATCACCAGTCGTTTTCCGACGTTTTTGTCAACGTTCACGCGCAAAGAAGCCCGCCTGAAACCTGAGTTCAACACAACCCCTTGTTGGTCGAAATAATTGCCCGCAATGGCGAAACGCGTGTTTTCGTTACCGCCGCTCACGGTGATTTGGTGGTTTTGGATGGGGGCCGTCCGGAAAACCTCGTTTTGCCAGTCGGTGCCACCGTTGGTGCGGAAACCGGCGATTTGTTCGGGCGTGAAAATCGGGGCCGCGTTGCGGTTCACGCGGGCTTCGTTGGCAATGGTGGCAAACTCCTCGGCATTGAGCAGCGGAATGCGCCGCGCCACTTCTTGCACGCCGTAGTAACTCTCGAAATCCACGTTTGTCGCGCCGGACTTGCCCCGCTTGGTAGTGATGATGACCACGCCGTTGGCCCCGCGCGAACCGTAGATGGCCGTGGCCGAAGCGTCTTTCAATACTTCAATGCTCTCGATGTCTCCGGGATTCAGGTTGGCAAGGGCGTTCTGGGCCTGCCCGCCGCCCGACGTACCCGGTGCGTAGGTGCTGTTGTTCGGAAAAATCGGGATGCCGTCAATGACGTAAAGCGGCTCGTTAGAGGCTTGGATCGAGTTGCCACCCCTGATGCGGATGCTGACACCGCCGCCCGGCGCGGCCGAGGCTTGGGTCACTTGCACCCCGGCGGCGCGGCCTTGCAAGGCTTGGTCAAGCGAGGCAACCGGCACTTGCTTGATGTCTTTGGACGTGATTGAGGAAACCGAGCCGGTCAAATCGCTTTTGCGCTGGGTGCCGTAGCCCACCACCACCACTTCGCTAAGCGACTGCAAATCAGGGGCGAGCTTGATGTCAATGGTGGTACGGCCACCGATGGGCACTTCTTCGCTCAAGTAGCCGATGAACGAAAACACCAGCGTGCCGTTGGCTTGGTCGTCGGCGATGTTGAGGCTGTAGCGGCCGTTCGGGTCGGTGGTGGTGCCCAGCGAGGTGCCTTTGAGCAATACGCTTACGCCCGGCAGGCCGTTGTTGTTTTCGTCTGTCACTTGCCCTCGCACCTGCACTTGGGCGTTTTCGGCGGTTGTATTGGCGGGCAGTGACGTGCCGCCATCGGTTTCCTTCTTGAGCAATATCTGGTCGCCGGAGGTTTCGTAGGCGATGCGTAGGGGAGCCAGCAGGCGATTGAGAAACTGTCCCATCTTCTCGTCTCTGGCCTCGATGGTCACCAACCGGCTGGCACCGATTATCCGTGGGCTATAGACAAAGCGTACTTTTGTTTGTGACTCAAGTTGGCCCAACACTTGCCACAAGGCTTGTTGTTCGGCTTTGAGGTTGACGCGGTTTTCCAGCGCGTCTTGCGCAAAATTGTGACCGAACGCGATGCCTGTAAACACAAGCACTGCGGCCACTTGACGGAAGGCGTTTGCCAAAAGCAACCCCATCGTCCGATTGACTGTACTGGTTTTGTGCATACTTGGTGTCTGTTTTTGTAAGTGATAATTTGCAAGTTGATGTTGCCGGTGGCTGGCAGACAGCCTTCTGCCACACAGCCTTTGGTGAGTGTTCTCGGTTCGTTTCCGTTATGTTTTACCACGGCGTTTTGGGCAAAATTTGCCCAAAACAAGATTTTCAAAGCGGCATTCTCCGCCACACGTCCCGACTGGTCGGGACCGCCCAAAACGCCTGTATCCATTTCCATCGGCCAACCGTTCAGTCCGCACAGTTTCCGCCACGCACCACGATTTGCGCCCCCCGGATTTCGTAGGTCGCACCGACTGACTTGCACAACAAATCCAATTGGAAGTAAAGCGACTGTTGGGCAAAACTGGCCGTAATGGGACAGTCTTGCAGGGCCGTGTTTTCGGTGGAGATGCTGACATTGTACGTTTCGCCAAGTGTGTGAAGGACGCGGCCAAAAGGCTCGTTTTTGAACACCAGTTCTTCGGCGGCGGGCTGCGGGGGTACCGTTACCGGCACCATAACAAGGCGTTTCACGAGTTTGCCTTTGCTTTTGTCGTAGCTGGCACCTTGGTTGGGTGTCAGTTGCAGTTGTTTCGGGTGTATTCCTTGCTCGTACACGGCCACTTTTCCGGATTCTACGTTCACTTCCACTCTTTCTTCGGCGGCGTAGGCCCGGATGTTGAAACTGGTGCCCAGCACGCGGGTCAGCAGTTTGCCGGTGTGTACCAAAAACGGACGGCTGGTGTCGCGGGCAACTTTGAAGAACGCCTCCCCTACCAAATGCAACTCGCGGTTCTGTGCAAAGCCAAAGGGTTGCCGCAGCCGCAGCGTGCTGTTGGGACGTAACCACACATGGCTGCCGTCTGCCAAGCGAATGGTGCGGATTTTGGGGCTGGGGTTGGTATATTCCTGCCAAACTTGCTCGGCGACGGCTACGGGGGGATTGTTGGATGGGTTGTTTTCCTTTGTGCCGTACACCCAAGCCAATGCAGCGACTCCCAGCAAAAGCACCGCAGCGGCAGCCCACTGTACACGCACGCTCCGTAACTGTCTGACTGGTAAGGCTTTCTGTTCAGTAGCTTGGTGTACCCGGCTCCAGATTTTGTCCTTTCGTTCGCGTTCGTCCTGCGCATCAGCAAACGAACCGACGGTATTGCCGCGCCTGAGCAGCCATTGCTCTACGGCGGCTTTCTCCGCCGGGCTGCACGTACCCGCCAGATATCGTTCCAGTATCTCCAGAAATTCCGGTTCGGTCATAGGCAGTCAACTTGGAAAAAGGAAAATTTCCCTGAGTAATCTCATAATTTCCTTTACAATGTCCTTATGACGAATCCACGGACTTTACCCCTAAACAGGTCGGAAAAAATTTTGCGGGGCTGCCCAATGATAGGGTGACTGTTTAATAGAGTTACTATAGGCTGAAAGTGAAGAAGTTACACGATTTTTACAGAAGAAGCTCCTGCAAAAACCGCCGTTTTGGGCAAAAAACGCTCGAAACGGCGGTTGTAACTACCTGATTGTCAGCTTATAGTAAATCTAATATTTCTGC
>JALOMD010000335.1 GCA_025455595.1 Cytophagales bacterium
TTGGGCCACCAGGCTGCCTCCGCCGGAATACCGGAAACCCTTGCCCGGCTCGCTGTTCACCACCACCGGATTGGTTTCCGAACCCGGTGCGCCGCTGAGGATTTCAACCACGGTGGGCAGCGGATTTTTGTCGGGCGTGTAGCCAAAATACGCCGATTGCGACGTGCCGCCCGTGTGGCTCAACAGCATCCGCAGCGTGACGGGCTTTTCCTGTGTCCATTCGTTTTCCTTCAGTTTCCACGAGGTGAGGTAGTTGTTAATCGGCTCGTCCAACGACAGTTTGCCTTCCTGCACCAGCCGCAACGCCGCCGCCGCCATCACCAGCTTGCTGATGGAACCCGCCGAAAACATCGTCTCCGTCGTGACCGGCGTTTTCTTGATGGTATCGGCCAGACCGTACGCTTTCGCCCAATCAATCTTGTAATCCTTGATGACGGCGATGCTCACGCCGGGCACTTTGTAATGCTTCATCCGCTCCAAAATGTTCCAGCCCGGAAAGCCTTGCACGGGTACATACGGAATCAGGTTGTTTTCGACGGCTTTGATTCGTTGTTCGAGTTTGGCGTTCCCGCCGGTTGCGGGATTTGCAATTTGCGCCGAAACGGTTGTGCCGATAAAAATCAGGAGGGGCAACCAAAAAAATGTCTTTCTCATGGGAATGGGAAGCCTCCCCCCAGCCCCCTCCCAAGGAGGGGGAGTTGGATCGGCGGGTTTAGAAGTTTGAAAAGATACTATTTTGAGACCTCACCCCCGTCCCCTCCCTATTGAGAGGGGTGTGACTCGCGATGAGCTTGGCTCATCATGTTTAACTTGTTGGGAACGAAAAACCCTTCAGTTGAAAGTCACCCCTCTCAGCAGGAGAGGGGCCGGGGTGAGGTTCTTTGCCCCAAAACAAGCATCAATTCCCCGTCCCGTCGTCCCGAAGTGTAGTTTGGGACTTGTTTTTGTAATCTTTTGGCGAAAATCCGGTGGTTTCCTTGAAAACCCGGTTGAAAGTCGTCTTCGAGTTGAAGCCCGACTCGTAGGCAATGCCCAGAATCGTGAGCCGCTCGGCATCGGGGGTTTGCAGGCGGCGTTTCACTTCTTCGATGCGGTAGCCGTTCACAAAGTCGTTGAACGACTTTCCGATGACCACATTGAGGCATTGCGAAACGGTGTTGGGCGTGAGTTCCACCATCCGGGCCAAGTCGGTAAGCGTCAGTTCGGGGTCCAGGTATAGTTGCTGCAACTGCATGGCCGCCACGATTTTTTGCAAGTGTTCGGCGTTGATGTCGGCACGCGGGGTTTTGTTCTCTTGTCGCTTGCGTTGCTGCGTTTTCTCACGCCAATACACTGTCAGTCCCAGCCAGTAAGTGAAAATCGGCAGAACGTACTCGATGAGGTAAAACTTGGGTGCGTCCGGCGGCAGATACCACTGATTGAACAGCGGGTCAATGGCGGCAACCACGTAGAACACAACCAATGCCCACACAAACCACCGCAGCCGGGCCTCGGTCTTTTGCAGGATTTGGTAACTGCGCGACAGATAGAAAAACACCAGAAGGATGCCGCCGTAATAATCCACAAACCGGGTAACGGGCTTGTGGACGTGAATCCAAAACCAAGTCTTGAATTCCAAGTCATGCACAAACACGAACAGATAAAACAAGGCTTGCACGGCAACCGGGATGAAATGCAGCCGATCCTTGGGTTTGAATGCAAGCGTCGGCTCGGACACTGACCGGAGGTAGAAATAAACCAATGCGCCGTAGCTCCACGTATAGAACAGCGGCATGAAATACAGCCCGTTGTAATCGCGGTAAATGCCCGCACTGCTCAGAAAGCTGTTTACCGCCTGCAACGTCATGCCGACAATGAGCCAGCCTAACCAGCGATTTTGTTTGGGTTGCGAATGGGAGAAGAGTAGTAAAATTCCGGCGGAGAATCCCTGCATCATCACCAGCAGGTGAAAAATGACGAGCAGGTTGAAATCTATTTTCATGAACAAGCGTAACGACGGGCGACAGAAGCGTTTTGAGCAAATTTATGGTTTTTCTGTCGCAAAGCCAGCGGTGTGCCAGCGGTGTGAAAGATGGGAGGGTTTAGGGGTTCAACGATACTATTTTGGCAATATCGAATGTTAAATGAGAGAATGACTGGTGATTGGTTGACTTCGTCTGATCTTCGATTTGTTGATTGACGGCTGTTTTGGGCGAAAAATGCCTAAAACGCCTCGTTCCCATTGTATAGGCGAACCCGTGTTCGCCCATACGTTTTTTTTCGTACTGCCAGAAGATACTATTATCTGTAAATCTTGCGTTTTGACAGATTTTTGCCCAAAACGCCCAGTCAATCAGCATTCAGCGTTATTCGGTGCGCAGGCTTTTCACCGGATTCACCAACGCCGCTCTGGCGGTGTAATACACAATTGCCGAAATGGCGGTCAGAAAAACCAGTCCGAAAAACAGAGCCATCAGGCCGAAGTTGAGGCTGGGATAAAAGGTGAACAAGCTCTGAAACAACTTGCCGCCCGCGTAGCCAAGCGGTGCTGCGACAATGCCCGCAATCAACAGCAGTTTCACAAAACTCCACGACAGCAGCCGCACCACTTCCCACACCGATGCACCCAGCACTTTGCGCACGCCGATTTCCTTGATTCGTTTTTCGGTGCTATAGATGACCATGCCGAGCAGCCCCATCACGGCAATCACAAAAATTACCAGCGAGGCCATGCCCATCATTTTCATGTCCTCGGCGGGATAGTAGCGGTCATAGAGTTCTTGCGCAAACCACGTATAGTTCATCGGCTCGTACCGATTGTATTTCCTCCAAACAGACAGCATCTGAGCCACAAATTCTTCCTGTGGAACATTGTCTGTTGTCCGGATGGCTAACACTCGAAACTGTGTTGGATTGTACTGAAACACCAGCGGCTCTATTCGGTATTGGTAATTGAAATGACAGAAGTTCTTAACTACGCCCATCACGCGAACTTCTGTGTTCTCATTGAGCAAAATCGTTTTTCCAATCGCTTCCTGCGGCGTGCCGAGCCGGAGTTGCCGAACGGCTTTTTCGTTAACCAAGACAAAGTTGGTCGCCGAATCCGACTGGGAAACGGGAAGGTTTTGGCCGGCAACGAAAGTCAGTTTCATGTTTTCAATAAAATTCCGGTCTGCCGCGTAGTAATAAGTCTTTTGACGCTCTTCGTTTTTATGGGCTTTGATGGCATATTCCGCCGCCACGCCACCAAAAGGCATCGAAACCAAACCGATCTTTTCCACGTGTTTGTCCTTGGCAATTTCATTGATCAAAAGCGTCGCATTTTTGTCCGGAAGCGACAGATTGAAAATGCCTTTCCGATTGAAGTTTTCATTTTCGGTAGCCATGTAATTGAACTGATGATACATATGGCCGATTTGGAAAACGAACCCCAGCGTAACCACGAACTGAATGACTGTCAGGCTCTTGCGAAAATTCATCTTACCAAACGAAGCCGGTGACAACGACCCTTTCAGTACTTTTACCGGTTGGAAACTCGACAGAATCCAAGCCGGAAGACTGCCCGCCGCAACGCCCAGCAACAATGCGAAAACGATGAAGCCCGCCCAAATCAGTGCCTGGTTGTCCACTTCCCACGTAAGCCATTGGACGTAAATCGTTTGTTTCATTAGGTACAGAATCACAAGGCCAATGAGCAGGGCGATGAACGAAATCACAACGGCCTCGCAGACAAACTGCACAACCAACTGCCGGCGCAAGGCTCCCATTACTTTGCGGATACCGACTTCTTTGGAACGGCTCAGCGAACGGGCCAGAGTCAGGTTGGTGTAATTGAAACCCGCCAGCAGCAAAATCATCAGCGGAATCGCGAAATTGAAGTAAATATCGCTCCATTTGTCCACGTATGGGTTGTTGCGCAAGTCTTCGTCGCTGGGCGAAATGGCAGACAGGGCTTGTTTTTTAAACTCGTTCTTTTTCTTGGCGAAAACGATGTCAGGGTTAGTCTTCCGGGCAATTTGCAGAAGGGCCGCATCCAATGATTTCGGATTAGCATTGGCCCGCAGCTTGACAAACGTGTGGCTTTCGTATTTTGCCCACGACTGTAGTTTAGCAGCTTCTCTTTCAATGGCCAGATACGTCGCCATCGAAACCATCGCGTCGCTTTTGAACTGCGTTTGTTTTTTGAATGGCTTCAGTACGCCCGTAATCTTGAATGCGCCATACGTAGGATGTGACACTATTTTGCCAACGGGGTTTGCCTTGTTAAAGAATTTTTCGGCCATTTCATGCGTCAACACCAACGTATTCGGCTCTACCGGAAGGCTTCCTTTTTCCAAGCCGAAATTGAAAATCTCAAAAAAAGCAGGCTCTGCATAGAGCATGTTTACCTTCAGTGATTTCAATTGGTTGCTCAACTCCCAGCCAAAGTCACGCACCACCTTGGTGGATTGTTCAATGCCCGGATAGTCGTTCCGCAGGTTGTCGGCCAGCAGAAAGGGGGAAGAAGCATAGCTTGTTTTGCCCCCGTCGTTTGTTTTTTCGTCAGTGATGATTCTGTAAATACGTTCCCTGTCAGCGTGAAAATTGTCGAATTCAAACGTGCTTTGTAAGTGCAACAGAGAAAGCAAGGCAAAGGGAATCGCGAGGCCCAGTCCTATGATGTTGATGAAAGAAAACAGTTTGTTTTTCCACAGATTGCGAATGGCGATTTTGAAATAATTACGCAGCATGACAGGTGGATTTTGATGTTTCAAAAGATACTATTTTGGCAAGGTTGAATGTTGAATGATGGAATGAGTTAATAGGGCGTTTTGGG
>JALOMD010000336.1 GCA_025455595.1 Cytophagales bacterium
GCGCAGTTTTCGCCCGTTTACGGCCTTCAAGTCACCGATTTTGACCAAGACGGCAATCTGGACATACTTGCCGTGCAGAACGACTACGCCACCGAGCCGCTGGCCGGCTGGTACGATGCAGGCATCGGCGTTTGCCTACGCGGCGACGGAAAAGGCAGCTTTGTGCCGATGCATCCAAACCAAAGCGGCTTCTTCGCGGACGGCGATGCCAAGGCATTGGCACGACTCTCCCTCGTCAGCGGGCAGCAACTGTGGCTCGTCACGCAAAACCAAGGCGAACTTAAGTTGTTTGCCAATCGTAAAAGTGCCAAGCCGTCGGCCGAGACACACCTTCGCCCCGACGATGCCTACGCCGAAGTGAAACTGGCAAACGGCAAAACCCGTCGGCAAGAGTTCTACTATGGCGAAGGCTACCTGTCGCAGTCGGCGCGGACACTTTCGGTGCCCGTCGGCGCAACAATTTTAGGCATCTTCAACAGCCGTGGACAGCGGCGCGAGGCGGCTCCGACCCGCATAGCCAGCCACTAATACCAATTGGGAAGTCGAAAGTGGGAATGCAAAATCGAATTATTCACGCACTCAATCTTTTGTTTTGGTGTAACGGCACTGAGATTGTTTAACATTTAGGCTTTTGGTTCCGAATCGTAGGGGCGGGGCTTGCCCCCGCCCTCTGTCGTGCAGGCTCGGCCAAGGGCCATCCGTACCTGTGGGAAACAAGGGCGGGGGCAAGCCCCGCCCCTACAGTCGGTGCGTTTTGGGCAAAAAATGATCAAAACGGAACATCTTAAACACTCACACTGTTCAGTCAGGTCGTTGCCATGCTTCTTTGCGAAAGTCTTTGCGCCTTTGCGTGAAAGATGGCTCGCAAAGCACGCGGAGAGAAGAGCAAAGCCAGTGAACGGCACAATCAAAGGTTTGGCAAGTCGGTGTCGGACTGTTACTTTTGCGCGGCGTTTTGGGCAAAAATTGCTCAAAACGGCAGAGACGGCCATCGCTGGCGTTCTTCTCGCGTTTTAGACAAAAAATGCCCAAAACGCTTTACATTAAAACAAACCGAATATTGCGTATTTGGGAATTCGCAACAATTTGGAAACCAATTGCTTACCCAAGGCTAAAGACGCAAGACTTATGACATTTTAGTATTGCTTCGCTCTTCAATCGTTATCCGAAACCGCGTGCAGACCACCCCTACCGAAAAGCTATCCATCGTCATGCCGGCCTACAACGAAGGCCGCACCATCCACCTCATCCTCGACAAGATAAAGGCTGTCACCCTGCCCGGCGGCATGGAAAAAGAAGTGATCATCGTCAACGACTGCTCGCGTGACAACACGGAAGAGGCCATACTGCGCTACCAACAGGAAAACCCGTCGCTGCCGTTGACCTACTACCGCCACGAAGTGAACCAAGGCAAAGGCGCGGCCTTGCGCACGGGCATCTCAAAGGCCACGGGCAGTTGGCTCATCATCCAAGATGCCGACTTGGAATACGATCCGCGCGAGTACGAGTTGCTGCTGAAACCGGCCTTGGAAGGCGTGGCCGACGTGGTGTTCGGTTCGCGGTTCATGGGTGGCAATCCGCACCGGATACTGTTTTTCTGGCACACCATCGGCAACAAGTTCCTCACCTTCCTGTCAAACATGTTCACCAACCTGAACCTGACCGACATGGAAACTTGCTACAAGATGTTCCGCACCGACTTGATTCAACAAGTGAAACTGGAAGAGAACCGTTTCGGTTTTGAGCCTGAGGTGACGGCAAAAATAGGCCGACTGGCAAAGAAACAAAACCTGCGCGTCTATGAAGTGGGCATTTCTTATTACGGCCGCACCTACGCCGACGGCAAAAAAATAGGCTGGAAAGACGGCTTCAGGGCCATTTACTGCATCATGAAATACAATCTATGGAAAAGGGGATAACGACACCGGCCTTTGATTTCAAGGAGGTTGACCAAGAGGGCTTGGAGACACTTGAAGCCATCAGCAAGGCCAACCACTTCAATGAGTGGATGTACCAGACCATTCGCCCGCATTTGAGCGGCCACATCTTGGAAGTGGGCAGCGGCATTGGCAACATTTCGCGGCTGTTCTTACGCGACGGCTACCGCATCACCCTCAGCGATGTGCGCGACAACTATTGCCAAGCCTTGGAACGGGCTTTTGCAAACGAAGCCAATCTCGACGGCATCTTGCATCTTGACTTGGTTCATGCTGACTTTGAGCAGCAATACGCCCCTCACATCGGCACCTTCGACTCGGTGTTCGCCCTTAATGTGGTTGAACACATTGAAAATGACGCACTGGCCATTGCCAACACCATGCGCCTGCTGAAGCCGGGCGGACGGATGGTGATACTGGTGCCCGCCTACCAGTGGCTCTACAACCGTTTCGACAAGGAACTGTACCATTACCGCCGATACACGGCCCGTTCGCTGGGAGCCTTGTACCGCCAAAACGGCCTGCGGGTTGACAAAACGTTCTATTTCAACGCCGTGGGCATGGCCGGGTGGTTCTATTCGGGCCGCGTTCTCAACAAAAAGACCATCCCCAGGGGACAAATGAGCCTTTACAACAAGCTGGTGCCGGTTTTCAAGGTGATTGACAAGCTGGTACTGAACAAAACGGGCCTTTCGGTGGTGGCGTTCGGAAGCAAGGCTTGATGGTCTTGGCGTTTTGGGCGTTTTTTGCCTAAAACGGCTTTGTCTTGCATCGCGGATGAAACGGATTCCACAGATGACACGGATAGGTTTCTGGACAAACAGGCGCGTCAAGTCCGAGGCAGCGCATCCGTGTAATTCATGCGAATCCGGAAAAGAGCCTGTTTTCAATTTTTGGATGTCTGATGTTTAAAAATCACGAAGACAACCGGACTCCTTTTAACACATCCGACAATTGCCTATGTAACAAAGGCTAAAGTCAATCTAAAGCGATTTTTTGTCAATTTCAGCTTATTTTCTACTCAACTAAAATTATCGGTAAAACCATTTCGATGCATTACCTGCTTGTTTCCGCGCCGCTGAGCAGTTAGGCGAAGTGTCCGTTCTTGAGTAGTTTGTAAATCAACCGGTTAAGACCGTCCATCCATTTTCAGAAACAGTCTGACTTGTACTCGGCTTTACAAAAACTACCGCTTTGGCTTTATGAAAATAATGCAAACCACACCAAACATTACCCACTCACAAGCTTTTGTCAGTTTAAGCGCAGGTAAGCGTCTCTGCTTGCTTGTAATTATATTGACAGGTGTAGCAATACGACTTTACCATTACGTTGATAACCGCGGCCTCTATCTTGACGAAACGAGCGTAGCAGTGAATTTGATTGAACAAACGTTCCAAAAACTGGCATCCCCTCCCCTCATATATGACCAACAAGCACCTGTGGTGTTTTGGTGGAGTCAGAAGGTTATCGTAAACATCTTGGGTTATTCAGAACCTGCCTTGCGTCTGCTGCCACTATTGGCCGGCGTTGCCGCCTTAGGGTGTTTCACCATTTTCTGCCTTCGGTATTTTTCGTTTGTAGGCATCATTACGGCTGTTGGTTTACTGGCCTTCGCGTACCCGGCCGTTTACCACAGTGTTGAATGCAAACAATACAGCGGCGAAATGTTTGTCACCGTTCTTTTACTTCTTGGATGGCAGAAATATAATAGTCGACAAACTGACTTACGCTCTTCAGTTGTTTGGGGTGTAGTCGGATTGGTTTGTCTTTTTTGTTCGCATTCTTCTGTTTTTGTGCTGGCTGCTGTTGCGATTGTTAGCATAACTGGAATGGAACTTAAGGCACCGCTTCGAAGCTGGATGCTTTTGTGCATGCCCTTTTTATTTTGGGGTGCTGGGTTTGTCATAAACTATCTACTTTTCCTGAAACCGAATGTGGGCATCAAGTGGCTGGTTGATGCTTGGAGCAGTGGATACATGCCATTCCCTCCGCGTTCCCAAACGGACTTGCATTGGTATGTCAATACCTTTCAACAAATCATCGAGTATCCGCTTGGTCTTAGTTGGAGCTTTTTGAGCTTCTACGTCTTGGTGAAACATTTCTTCTTGTTCCTCTGCTTGGGCTTTGGGCTTTACGGTAGCTACCGGGTCAATCGAAAGTTGTTCGCCGTTATCCTTGTTACCACACTCCTCGTATTGGTCGCTTCGGCTCTACGAAAATACCCTTTTCAAGGGAGGCTTTTGTTTTTCTGGATACCACTCATATACTTGCTGCTTGCCTTTGGCGTGGAAGCGTTGGTGACATTTGTTGCCAAGGAATGCAAACAGCAACCGGGCTTGATAAGGGTTGTGAAAACAGCCCTGCCTGTGGTGTTGCTGATACCCGGCTTGTACAGTGCCGTTGACATGATGGCTCATCCCCGGAAACTTCCTAATGCAGCATATGACATCAGGGAAGCGATTCGGTATGTCCACACCAAGGCAAAGCCCGTTGATGAGGTTTATTATCGGGTTTGGGAAGGGCAGATTGTTTACTATAAAAAATATTTCGCCATACCTTTTGATCCCAAACCACTTGCTTACAGCACCGATGGTGATTCGGCACATCTCACCCGAAGCCTTGAACATATCGCCAAAAGCTTCGCCGGAAAAAAAAGGGTCTGGTTCATTATGTACGGTGCCAATAGAGTGTCGGTCGGTTCCCCAACGGGCCGACAACTGCTTCCGACAAGGGAGGCTCTCTTTATAACGGAAGTGTTGAACCGGCATGGAAAGTGCGTTGACCGCTTTCTGATACCAGACCAATGTGCGGCTTATCTTTACTCTTTTGAAAGCAGTGGACAGAAAGATGCGGTTG
>JALOMD010000337.1 GCA_025455595.1 Cytophagales bacterium
AGCAGGTTGTCACAGTGGCCGTTGGCGCACTTGGCGAGGGTGTTGGCACTGGCCGGGGCTATCACGAAGGCATCGGCCCAGAGGCCCAGTTCGACGTGGTTGTTCCACTCGCCGGTGTCGTCTTTGACGAATGAGGTCAGGACGGGATGCTTGGACAAAGTGGCCAGCGTGAGCGGCGTGATGAACGTGGCCGCTGATTCGGTGAGAATTACGCGTACTTCGGCTCCGGCTTTCACCAGCAGCCGCACCAGCACCGCCGACTTGTAGGCGGCAATGCTGCCCGTTACACCGAGCAATATTTTCTTGCCTGTCAGTTCGCTCATGCCCAAAAGTACGGGTTTTGGGGAAAACAAATTTCACGACAGGCGTTTTAGGCAAAAAACGCCCAAAACGCCGACGAGCTACCAAAAACAGACGCCGCCCGAACCGGTACTTCCAGTTCGGGCGGCGTTTGCCTGGGAGCAAAACCTTTATAGGGTTCCGAACCCTATAAAGGTTAGAGGTTGGGTTGGTCAGTCTTGCGTGTTTTCTTCTTCGTCGCGGTAGCGGTGGAAGAGCTTGCCGGCCAGAAACTCGTCAATGGCCACGGAGGCGGGCTTGGGCAGGCGTTCGTAGAAACGGGAAATTTCGATTTGCTCGCGGTTCTCGAACACCTCTTCCAAGTTGTCAACCGTGGAGGCGAATTCGGCGAGTTTGTTGTTCAGTTCTTCTTTGTTGCGCATAGACAGCTCGCGTGCCCGGCGGGCAATCACGGCTACTGATTCGTACACGTTGCCGGTAGGCTCGGCCAGTTTGTCGTTGTCACGGGTGACGATTGAAGGCGAAACGTTCTGCTTGATCATGTTCTTGAAATTTTAGTGATAAGTCGTGAGTCGCAAGTGGATAAGTCGTAAGAGTAATTTGCTTACCACTTGCGACTTGCCACTTTGGTTATTTTATCGCTTCGGCGGCTTGGGGTGCGTCTTGGCTCTTGCGGCTTTGCAACGTTTTGTTCACCCCGCCGATGGCGTTCAGGCTTTTCTCGTAATACGACTCGGCGCGGCGCAGGAACTTGCTTTGCGGATACTTGTCCAAAAAGTTCTCGTAAGACGTAACAGCCTCCTGAAAACGTTCCTTTTGCTTGGTTTCAATGCTTTGCTGCGCCAGTTGGTAAGCACTTTCCACTTTGCGAAAGGCGATTTCCTCGTTGTAATCCGAATCGGGAAAGCCGCGCTGGAAGTTGTTGAACGCCACCAAGGCCGCCTTGTGGTTGCCGATGCGCGAATACAGCACCGCCTGTTCAAACGCCTTCTTCTCAATCTTTTGGCGCAATTCGGTAATCAGCCGGGTGCTTTCCTCTATGTACTTGCTGTCCGGGTACGTGTTGATGAAGTTTTGCAGGGCCGCCGCCGCATCCAGCGTGTTCGACTGGTCGAGGTTGTAGGTCGGCGAGTTGGCGTGCAGCGACACGGCAGACATGTACATGGCCTCTTCGGCGTACTGGCTACGGGCGTAGGTCTCGTAAAACTTCTGGAACTGATACCGGCTTTCTTCGTAAAGGCCGAGGTGGTATTTGCAATACGCGTGGTAAAAAGTACCCTTCTCCGCGTCAGGCGAGCCTTGAATCAACGGCAGCACGTCGCCAAGCAAGATGTCGGCTCGGTAGTAGTCTTTTTTCTCATAATAGTCGAACGCCGCCTTGGTCTTCTTGGCGAGGTCAGTGCTTTTGCGGAGTTTCTCCAGGTTGCTGCAAGCGGCCAAGCCCAACGAAAACAACAGCACAACAGCAATGAAAAGATTTTTTTGCATAAGGACGCAAATATAATGATTTCGAGGCGAAAGAGCAAATTCAGGTCAGAGGTCAGAATGCAGAGGTCAGAAAAAAACAAGACTTTCGTTTCGCCACAGGCTTGCCAAATGAAAATCACATTTCTTTTTACGTCCTACCAATAGAAAAACAACCGCAAGGGCGCAAGGGATACAAAGGCGGAAGGCCCTAAACCGTTTTGACCAATTTTTGCCCAAAACACTTCTGCGTTCTGACCTCTGAATTCTGACCTACATTCGTACTTTTCTATGAGCTGTGTCTGATGATGAGTTTGCGGGTGAAGAGGCTCTTGCCGTCCACGAACAGGGTGTAGAAATAAACGCCCGGTGCGAAATCGGAAGTGTCGAACTGGAGTTTGCGGTTGTCGCGGGTCAATCTGTACTCGCCGATGCCGTTGCCCAGCACGTTGCTGATGGTGATTTTGGCTTCCCGAATCTCGCCGGTGATTTCATACTCAAGGGCTGCCGACGTGGTGGCCGGGTTCGGGAAAACACCCGAAATGGTGATTTTCTCGTTCGAAAACACCGGCGAGCCGCCCTGAAACGGCTTCGTGTACCGATAGTAAACCATTGGCACCGGCTCCGGGGCCAATGCCCGCGCAACCGGGACGGCGATTTGGCAAACGACCAAGCAAGTGAGTAAAATTCTTCTCATAGACAAGTTGAAGTTGAAAAAATAAAGCCTCGCTTTTTCGGCGCAGGTTTGTGTATGGATAGCTTATTCGTAAGTAGTTGGCTATTAGTGGTTAGCCTTTGGCTAACAAATATAAAATACTGATTATCAAATCATTAACGGGTTTTTTAAGCAAGAAACGCATAAAAATATTGGTGGACACGCACTTATTCTCAATCATTTGTTTCAGCCGTTTTCTGCCTAAAACGCTTGCCGACATCGTTAGGCAGGCAAGCCACATAAGATTGGTTGCTTTTCACCTGCCGATGTAAATATAACCAGAAGCATTCTTTTTTGTACTGGCATTCGGGGCGAAATGCGTTTTTGACGGTACAAAACGCGTTTTTGTTGCTACCAACGGTTGTGGTTCACTTCGCGCCGGGCCGTTTTTTTTCCCGCTTGGCGGGCAAAGGCTTGCTGGCGGGCTTGTCGGCGGCCTTTTTGGTTTTAATGGAAGCCAACGGCACGGTTTCGCCCCGTACCAGCACATCGGCGCGGGCGGGTTTTTCCTTTTCCCGCCATTTGAAACCGCGCAGCCGCGTGTCGGGTTCCACAATCTCGTGCGGCGGTATGAAAACCGCGTCGGGCTTGTTCAAAAACGCCACACGGTTCACTTTGCCTTCCACCAGATTGATGTTCATGTTGCTACATTCCACCTTGTTTACGCCGCGTATCCGTGTGTTCTCGTCGTTCAGCACCCACGTCACGTTTTCGCCGTTGCCGTTCACCGTCACGCGGTGGAGTTGGCGGTTTTTGTCGAAATACGCCACCATTTGGCGACCCTTCACTTGGTTGAAGTTGTTTAGCGTGTCCAGCGAAATCACGAACGAATTGGTGCGCAGGAACATTCGGTCAATGGCGTTGTTGGCCATTTGGATGCGGATGGTGTCGGCACTGAGTTGGCTTCCGTCGTTCCACAACACCGGGTCGCGGTAAAACTGAATCGTCGAGTCGGTTTGGTTATAGACCAGCGAGTCGCACTTGCCTTGCAGGTCTTGGCGGAAAATCCGCACGTTGTTGTACGCGAATATCTTCTTCACGTTCGTCTCCTTGTTGTCCACCGACACCAGCGTGTCGCCGGTGATGTACAGCGTGTCTTTTTGCATCAGCTTCTGCATCAAGGCTTTGCCGTATATCTTGGACACCCCGACCTTGCCGAAATACCGTCCCGTGTCGCCTTGCACCACCACACTGTCTTCCTTGGCGTAAAGCAGCACGTTGCCCGTGGCCAAGCCCACGTCTTCTGTTTTGTTGTAATTGAGCCGGTCGCCGGTCAGCGTGTACGTGTCGTATTCGATAGAACTCCGCGCCCTGAACACCGAGGCTCCGGTTTGGGTGTTGTACTCGCCGTCGGTGGACACCAGCGTGCCGTCTTTGCCCTCAATCCGCGTCGGCGTGGTGAAGTAGGCCGTCTTGGTCAGGCTGTTGTAAATCACCTTGTCCGACGTAAGCTTGTATTTCGGGTTCAGCATCACCACGTCCTGCTCAAACGTGAATATCTTGGTCTGCGTGTTGTAGTAGCCCTGCCGACTCGTAATCGTGTTGTCACCTTCCACAATCGTGCCGTTCACCGGATAGTAGGCCACGCTGGTGCGCATGTCGTAGTCCAGTTCCTCGGTGGTCAGCGTCTTGGTGCCGTCGTTCATCACCACGTTGCCGCGCATGGCGGCCTGCTTGGTTTGGCCGTTGTAGTCGCCCCGGTTGCCCGTGATGGTGATGGAGTCGTTTTGCACGAGGCGTACGTTGCTGTATGCCTCCACAAAGTTGCGCTGGCTGTACAGATACGCCGAGTCGCAGGTGATGACGGTGGTGCCTTGCCGCAGCCGCACGTTGCCCACGAGCCGCCGCGTTTCCTGCCCGTCGCGCACCGTGCCAAACAGGTTGTCGGCAAACTCAAGGTTCACTTTTTCCGTCTGTTGGGCCAATGCCGGCACGGCCGTACAAATCAATCCTGCCAAATAAATATACCGTAACAAGCCGTGCATGACATTTGAAATGATTTCGGACTTCGGAATGCGGATTTCGGAAAAGAAGCGAGGCGTTAGAAGCAACCGCCAAGCCGTTTTGGGCAAAAAATGCTCAAAACGCCTTTGTTCTCGTTTCGTTCCGCATCCCGCAATCCACCTTCCGCATTTTCTTACTCCTCGATTCTTTTCTTTTCCTTTGCACAAAAATCTCACCAATTTGCGAAAGTCCGGCACGTGAATTTCACATTTGTGGTCATGGTAAAAAAATTTTTAACATACATTAACGAAAAAGCACTTTTCCAGCCCGCCGACAAGGTGCTGCTGGCCGTAAGCGGCGGC
>JALOMD010000338.1 GCA_025455595.1 Cytophagales bacterium
GCACTCAGCGGTGTTTTTTCGGACGGCTTCCAGACACACACATCGCCGCAAACGGCGGCAATCATGGCGTTCCAAGACCACACGGCCACGGGAAAATTGAATGCCGAAATAATGCCCACCACGCCCAACGGATGGTACTGCTCGTACATGCGGTGCGACGGCCGCTCGGAGTGCATGGTGAGTCCGTACAGTTGCCGCGAAAGCCCCACGGCAAAGTCGCAGATGTCAATCATTTCCTGTACCTCGCCCAGCCCTTCTTGGTAGATTTTCCCCATTTCGTAGCTCACCAACCGGCCCAGCGCGGCTTTGTGCTTGCGCAGTTCGTCGCCGATTTGCCTGACAATCTCGCCGCGTTTCGGAGCAGGCACCTGCCGCCAAACGGCAAACGCCTGCTGGGCTTGGCTCACCACCGCGTCATATTCATCCGCCGTGGCCCACTGCACCGACGCAATGACCTGCATATCCACCGGCGAATGCACCGCCCGCTGCTTGTCGGCTTGGATGCCGCCCCATTGTAATCCGGTGCTGTAGGCTGGGTTATAATCCTGTATGCCAAGGGCTTGCAAAAAATCGTGTGTCATAGGTCAGAGTTAAGAGGTAAGAAGTCAGAAGAGCGTTTTAGGCAAAAATTGCCTGAAACGCTTTTATCAGAACCATGATTCGCAGGATTCAGGGATTGACATGATTCTTTCCCCCATAATCACGATAATCCTATAATCCTGCGAATCATGGTTCTGACAAAACAGCGTTTTGGGCAAAAAACGCCCAAAACGACAAGCACAACCGCCAAAAATAAAAAAACGCCCCGGACTTGTCACGTTCCAAGGCGTTTTCCACAAGTATTTGCTTACCTGTTCAACGCAGGTGCTTTAAGAAACTTAGTAAATGCTGTATTTTAGGAAAAATCTGCCCAAAACACTTGCATGAGACTGCCCGAATGCGAAAACAAAAATGTCACAAGGACTGGTCATCTTCGCAAACTACAAATGCCAAGTATGCGGCCAACTCGTCTGGTAGCTCTTGTAAGGGGTGAACCCGGTTTAGATGGTCGGTAAACGCTGTGTTGGTGTACTGCCCTATCCGACTGTGGCAGTCAATCGTACGACCGTTGCGGAAGGTGTGTTGTCGACCGTAACAGTCTGTCAGTGTGTCGTTGGTGTAATGGTGCAATCGTCCAAAAGGGTCAATCACCTTCCCTTCACCATAGCGGTACGTCTGACCGTAGATGTCTGTCAAATTGCGCATAAAGGGTTTGTATCGAATTTTGATTGTTAGAGTTGCTATAAGCTGATAATCAAGTGGTTACAACAGGCGTTTTGAGTAATCCCGACTTGTCGGGACGCCTGTTATTGCAGGAGTTTCTTCTGTAGAAATCGTATAACTTCCTCATTTTCAGCTTATAGTAACTCTATTGCGGTTTTCGGATCAATCCTTACAGACCGGTGCAAGGAAAGATGCTTGCTTGCACCGGTCTGTGAGGATTTTGTTTGGCTTCAAAAACCTGTAGCGTGCCACCACCACTTACTCATTTTTCTCAGTACGGCGCAATGGCATGGTAGCCTTTGGTGCCGTTGGAATAAACGCCTTCCACCACAATGGCCCGCTGGCTGGCGTTGATGATTTTGAAAACCTCCTCCGCCGAGCCAACCGGTTGGGTATCCATGTGCGTGATGATAAAACCTGCCCGCATACCCGCATTTTTGATTCGACCATCGGAGAGGCGGATGATTTTCACACCGCTGACGATGCCCAAAGCTTTCCGTTCTTGCGGAGTGGCAGGAGCCATATCGGCACCGAAAATGTTAATGGTCTTTTCGGATTTCGGTTTGGGTACGAACGTGTTGCCCGAACTGCTGCGTAGCGTCACTACGGCTGATCTCTCTTCGCCCTCCCGCTCAAACCAAATCCGCAGCCGGTCGCCGGGGCGGTAGATGCCCACAACACTCTGCAATTCCGCCGACGAGTTCACAAATTGGTCGTTTATCTTGTAAATCACATCACCGGTAGCCAGTCCGGCAGCTTGTGCGGCACTTTTCTCGTTCACATCTTCCACCACCACGCCGCGAATTTTGGTCAAGCCGTTCTCTTTGGCCTTTTGCGCGTTCACATCGTTGATGCGAACACCCAACAAAGCCCGCTGTACCGAACCGAATCGCAACAGGTCGTCCATCACTTTCTTGGTCAGCGATACCGGCACGGCAAATGAGTAGCCTTGCGAAATGCCGGTATTCGAGGCGATTGCCGTGTTGATGCCTACCAACTCGCCGCGCAAATTGACCAACGCCCCGCCGCTGTTGCCGGGGTTCACGGCTGCGTCGGTCTGAATGAACGACTCAATCTGTAGGTTGTCTTTGTCCTTTAATATATTGATGTTCCGGCCTTTGCCGCTCACAATGCCCGCCGTCACCGTCGAGGTCAGGTCAAACGGATTGCCAATGGCCATCACCCACTCGCCGACTTGCAGCCTGTTCGAGTCGCCGTACCGGACAAACGGCAGGTTATCTTCGTCAATTTTCACCAATGCCAAGTCGGTTGTCGGGTCTGTTCCGATTACCGTCGCCGAGTAGCTCCGCCGGTCTTCCAACACCACTTCAATGGACGAGGCGTTTTCAACCACGTGGTTGTTGGTGGCAATGTAGCCGTCGGCACTGATGATGACACCCGAGCCGGCCGACTCGCGGGGCAACGTGCCCTTGAGCGGGCCGTCGAATCCGTGAAAGTCATGAAACCAGTCGTCCGACTCCGGTTCCTTCTCCATTGGCCCCTCCGACTGGAAACTTGCCGCTTGGTCATACCGTGTCTTGATATGGACTACGGCTGGCCGTACCCGTTCGGCTGCTTGCACAAAATTAAGCCCAACGGGCAAGTTGCTGCCAAATAGGCTATCGGTGCGCAAGTTTGCCAGCCTTGGGGCAAAAAAATTGTTTTGCTTTTGTTCGATGGTTTCTTGTTCGCGGTTGGGGTAAAGCAATTTGTAACCGGTAAGGGCCACTGCGCCTCCCAAAAGTGAAGACACAAAAAGCCCGATCACGTAGAGCCGGATGTTCATAAAGGTAGGTTGGTAAATAGGTAAAACGAGGTTTTGTTAATCAAACCTCCGGCCACAATGGAAACATCTTGCCGAGAAACGACTTGGCGGCGAACCGTAGCTGTAGGAGGAATCTGATACGTTTAACTTTTAAGAAGACCTGACGGAAAAATGCCCTGAAACCGCAAACAGGTTCGCTTTTCGGTGATTAGGGCATGAAATTTAACCGAATGTTTTCATAAAACCAAACGGAAATCATCCATAAAGGCAACAGTGCCGCTGCCTGTTCGGTTCGGGTAAACGCTGCAAACTGAGTGCCTATCCCAACGTTTTGCCACGACATATTCATGTGATTGCATACAATTTTTTTAAAAAAAAGCCCCTCGCCGTTGACAAATCGAAAGGCGTATGCTATTTTTGCAGCCTGTTCTTCCCGAATAGCTCAGCCGGTTAGAGCATCTGACTGTTAATCAGAGGGTCGCTGGTTCGAGTCCAGCTTCGGGAGCCTTACAAAGCCACACTTGCCAGAGTGTGGCTTTTGTTTTTTTCTTCTTTGCAAAACCAGTTTTCACGGATCGTCTTGTAGAGGCATGCAATCAGCCTGTTATCAGGTAGTTGCGTTTCGGGCAATTTTTGCCCAAAACGCTTGGGTTAACCAATCTTCATAAAGCAACGTTCTGGTTAAGTACCCACTCATGTTTAGGTTAACCTGGTTTACAGAGAAGATGTGTTCGCAGTACGTTGGGTTTTCCGCGTGTTGAAATGGTTTTTTTCAGACCCAAGACTAACGACTCAAGACCCAGTATTTATGTCGCTTATTCTCAGCATCGAGACATCTACCAAAGTATGTTCGGTGGCCTTGCACCAAGCGGGTCTGCCTGTAGCGGCGACTCATTTTTACATTGAAAAGGCAACCGCCAAGTTGGTCACCGTAGCCATTGAGGAGATAATGGCGAACAGCGGCCACCGCCTTGCCGATCTGGATGCAATTGCTGTGGCAAAAGGACCCGGTTCATACACCGGCTTGCGCATTGGAACTGCCACTGCCAAGGGGCTTTGTTTCGCCTTGCAGAAACCACTGGTTGCGATTGGCACTTTGGAAGCAATGGCCGCTGGCGTGCGTCGCTTTTACGTTGGGCGGTCACATTTGTTTTGCCCCATGATTGATGCCCGACGGATGGAGGTGTACTGCGCCCTCTTCGACGACGAACTGAATCTTGCCTCGCCGGTAGAAGCCAAGGTGCTCGATGAAAACTCTTTTTCTGATTTCTTGGTTGACAACCATGTAGTGTTCTTCGGCGACGGGGCCGCCAAGTTCCGCCCAAAGTTACTCCCTTCTCCTCGGGTTTCTTTTATAGACGGTGTCTGGCCTTCTGCCCTGCAAGTCGGCGAACGGGCTTACCCGCTTTTCACAAAAGCCGTCTTTGAAGATGTCGAAACATTCGAACCCTATTACTTGAAGGAATTCGTGGGTACTGCCAAAACATCACTAACCTGAACAAGGAGGGCGTTTTGGGCGATTTTTGCCCAGAACGCCCTCGCCTACAATAGCTGCCTCCTTGAGACCACAAAAAACCGAATTACTCTATGCAAGACATCAGTCCCGAAACGCTGATTGTGAACCGAGTAGCTAACAGCGGCCTCATCACCCTCGACCTTGCCGACTATTATCATCCCGGCGAACGCATCATGTACGACTTGAAAGACAATCTTTTTCAAGGGCTTGTTCTTCGTGAGAAAGATTTTCGT
>JALOMD010000339.1 GCA_025455595.1 Cytophagales bacterium
AACGCAACAGACGCGCAAAAGAAAACCGAATCCGCATCTGCAAAACCGTCTGCGCCGTCAGAAACGGAAGATACAGAAAACACTGTCCGGAAACAGGACGAAAGAGCAAGTGAAGAGGACCGAACACCACCTACGGTGGTGAAAACCAGAACGGCGGGGCAACGTGGCCGGCCTGCGACATCGCTTTCCGATGCTCGCAACCAACCGGCTGCGGACATAGAGCCCCGCCGCTTCTTATCCGACGGTCGTTCGGGCAAAACGATGAACGCCACAGTGGACAATACAGAAAAAACTGACACAAAAAATACAGAAGCCAACGGACAACGTCGCGAAACAGAAAGCGAAGAGAACAAAAACAGCGGTGTTCCCGTCGGTCGGGACGTTTCCAATTCAGGCAAAAAATTGCCAAAACGGTTGCCGGAAAACACAGCGGAGAAAGAAACCAACAGAAAATCGTCTGTTTCACGTCAAGCTTACCAAGACAATTCGCTCACAGACGAATCATTGACTGCCTCCAACCTGAAAACCACGCGCGTGGGCGGCAGGGATTTGCAAATCTCGGGTGCAAAAGATACAGAAACGGCTGTTTACAGTCAGTTGGCGGGCAAAAACATCAATGCCGCCCCGCCTGTCTCAAACGCCATCAAACCTGTTTTTTCACCTGTACCCATGAACATACAGCCGCCCGCGCCGACAGTACCGTCTCGGTTCGGCATCCGGCTCGTAGCGGCACCAGATCTGAGCACGGTGGGTTTTCGTGAGTTTGTGCAACCCGGCACCAACGCCGGTGTGTTGTTCGAGTACCGTTTCGCGCCGCGTTGGCTGGTTTCCGCCGGGGGCATCTATACACACAAGATTTACAGTGCCGAAGGCAAAGACTACAATCCGCCGTCCAAATATTGGACAAATCAACCGGGCGTTTATTTGGCCGACGTGGATGCCCGTTGTCGCATCATTGACTTGCCGATCAATGTTCGGTATGAAATCGCCCAGCGTCCGCGCGGACAATGGTTTGTGAGCGGCGGCGCGTCGTCTTACCTGATGGCACGCGAAGACTACGATTACAAATACTACAGAGACGGCCAATACGGAGAACGTTCGTGGAGCATCAGCCGGTCAAACAATCACTTTTTTGCCATAGGCAACCTTTCGTTCGGATACGAACGCGCCGTGACCCGGCGGTTTTCGTGGCAAGTGGAGCCGTACGTGAAACTGCCGTTGGGCGGGGTTGGTTTCGGCAGCATACGGCTCATCAGTTCCGGTGTGTTTTTTTCAGTAAAATACCATCCTTTCAGTCGTAAGTGGTAGCTGGCAAGTGGCGTTTTGGGCAAAAAACGCAAAAATCCGATTTGAGACACGAACCGAGCGTTGGTCGCTGTTTGATTCAACGTTCATCATTCGACATTCATCATTTCTCACTTAATCCTGCGCGTCCTCTTTTCTGTGAATAAACAGTAGAATTCAACTTTTCAACCTAAACTCCACATTCCCATGAAGATTACGTTTCGACGTTTCGCCACTGCTTTTGCGGTGGTGCCAGGCCTGCTCATGCTTTTTGCAACCGGCTGTAACAATAATGACGATGCGCCCGCCACGCCGGAGCCGCTCGTCACACTGCGCAACAGTGCCACGCTGGGCAATTATTTGACAGACAAAGACGGCAACACACTGTATTTCTTCACCCGCGATGCAGATGGCACCAACAACTGTACCGGCGGCTGCGCCGCTCTGTGGCCTATTTTCCACCAAGCCAGCCTAACGCAAGACCAATTGGGCACCGGCCTGCAACTGACGGATTTTGCCGAAATCACCACGGCCGGCGGACAGAAACAGACCACTTACAAGGGCTGGCCGCTATATTACTACGCGCCGTCTGTAAACGGCACCAATACCCGCGAAGCCCCTGGCGAAACCAAGGGCGAAGCCGTGGGAACGGTGTGGTACGTGGCAAAAACCGACTATAGCATCATGCTGGCAAACCGCCAACTGACCGGAGCCGACGGCAAACGCTACCGCATCAATGCGTCAGGCGCGTATGAAGAAGGAGACGGCGTGACACAGTATTTTACAGACGGAAAAGGCCGCACACTGTACATTTTCACCGCTGACCGCCGCAACACCAACACCTGCACGTCTGAAGGTTGCCGAGGCAACTGGCCGGTGTTTACAGACGCACTGGCCAGCGTACCCAGCACTTTGGACAAAACCCTGTTTGGCAGCATTGACGCGGGCAACAATCGCCGCCAAGTCACCTACAAAGGCTGGCCGCTGTATTATTTCACACAGGATGCCAATCGTGGTGAAAACAAAGGCGTAAGCGTGCCCCGACCCGGTGTGTGGCCGGTGGCTGTTCGCAACGCACCGGACGCACCGAACTGAGCTTTGGGTCGTTAGCAGACCGGCACCTGAACGCAAGTGTTCAGGTGCCGGTAAAACATCTTCGCTTGTATTCTGTTTACTAATGCATTGAACGTGCCGTTTTGAGCAAAAATCGAAGATGCCGCACCCGGCGGTATTGCCCAAAACGTTTGCCAAGTCATCGTTCGTAATTCATCATTTCAACTGACCAACTTCCATCCCATGAACAGAGGCCAATTTCTGAAAAATCTGGGACTCAGCGGCGCGGCCCTGATGTCTGTCTATTGCTTGGGCGGATTGACCGCCTGTTCGTCAGAAGCCCCCGACCCGCAGAACAACAACAATAATAACAATCCGCCGCCGACAGGATTTACGGGCAATTCCAGAACCGCCAACGGCCGCATTGACTTCACGCTCGACCTGAACGGCGATGCGTTCAAAAAACTGCTCACCGAGGGTCAATTCGACTATCCGGCCAGCGGCGATGTGATTGTGGCCCGCGTGCGTGGCGGCAACTTTGTGGCATTGTCACGTGCTTGTACGCACCAAGGCACCTCTGTTACTTACCGGCTGAGTCAAAACGACTTTCACTGTGACAATCATGGCTCTGAGTTCACCACTGCCGGAGCGGTGGAACAAGGGCCAGCCACGCGGGCTTTGACCGTCTATCAAACAGAGTTCACGGCCTCCAACAACCGCCTGCGTGTGTTTGTACAATAAAAAACAAAATCTCATATTTTTTGTCCAAAACGCCCGTGCTCTGACCGCGCGACGGGCGTTTTGGGCAAAAAATGCCGAAAACGCTGATAAGAGGTTCTACAGAACGAACTCACAACTCCGAATCACCACTCATGTCAACACGCGCTTTTTTCCTGTTTTTTTGTCTGTTGGTCTGTAGCCGCACACTGGCGCAAGACGACCTGCTCAATATGTTATCTGACAGTGCGGCTCTTGACTACACCACCGCCACGTTCAAGTCAACGCGTGTCATCAACGGGCACTCTGTGGAAACCACGCCCGGAAAGCACCTTGACTTTCGCATTTCGCACCGTTTCGGCACGCTCAACAGCGGTGCGTACAACCTGTGGGGTTTGGACGCGGCCACCATCCGCATCGGCTTGGAATACGGCGTTACCGACAGACTGATGATAGGACTGGGCCGCAGCAGCACACAAAAAATGTACGATGCGTTTGCAAAAGCAAAACTGTTGCGTCAGTCGTCGGGGGCGCGGAACATGCCGGTCACGGTGGTGTTTTTCGGCAGTGCGGTTGTCAATACGCTGCGCGTGCCGCAAGAAACCCTCACGTTGCAGTCGCGCATGGCCTACACGGCGCAATTGCTGATAGCCCGCAAGTTCAGCGACAAATTTTCGCTACAAATAGCCCCGACTATTCTGCACCGTAACCGTGTGGAAAACCTGAACGAACAGAACACCATTTTCGCGCTGGGACTGGCCGGGCGTTACAAACTGAGCAAACGCGTGGCTTTCAATGCCGACTATTACTACGTGCCCGAAGGACAATTGCCTGCACGTTTCGCCAATTCATTGGCTTTGGGCTTTGACATAGAGACCGGCGGACACGTGTTTGCCCTGCATTTCACCAATTCGTTAGGCATGGTTGAGAAACAATTCATTGCCGAAACAGACGGCCGCTGGGGGCAAGGCGACATCCACTACGGATTCAACATATCCCGCACATTCTCGTTCGACAAACGGGCAAGGAAAAACAATAGCAAATAAGTCGTTAGTCCTTGGTCGTTTTGGTCGTTAGTCTTTGATCAAAAGAATGTCAAACGGCGTTTTGGGCAAAAATCGCCCAAAACGCGTTTTCCTCAATCTCTATCGGAACATTACAAAATGCTGTAAAAACAGTTAAAAATCTATGTTGGCATGAAAACATCCATCCTGTCTTTTTTATGTGGCCTTCTGTGTACGATTTCCGTCCACGCCCAGCAATTGTATTCGGCGACCAATACGGAAGTGTCGTTTTTCTCTGACGCGCCGCTCGAAGACATTGAAGCGACTTGCAAGACAGGCCAATCGCTGATCAACACTGCTACCCGCGAAGTAGCCGTGAAAATCCCCATCAAGTCGTTCAAGTTTCCGAATAGCCTGATGCAAGAGCATTTCAATGAAAACTACATGGAAAGCGAGAAATACCCGCACGCTGTGTTCAAGGGCAAAATCAACGAGAACATTGATTTCTCCAAGCCCGGCACCTATCCGGTGACGGCCACGGGGCGCATCAACATCCACGGCGTGGAACGCGACCAGACCATCAAAGGCACATTAACTGTGGCACCAAACCAATTGAATTTAGAGGCGAAATTCGATGTATTGCTCGCCGACCACCAAATCAAAATACCGGAGGTAGTGTTTATGAAAATAGCCGAAAAA
>JALOMD010000340.1 GCA_025455595.1 Cytophagales bacterium
CAGCCCGGCCCAGTCTTCGGCTTGCAGCAAGTGTTTGGGAAACAGCCCGCCGCCCAGCCCCAACGCCTGCGCCCCGGCCTCGAAAAAGGCCGCGCAGTTCGCCAGCGTAACGCCGCCCGTGGGCATCAGCCGCAGGCCGTTCAGCGGGGCCAGCACCTCGCGTATGTAGCCCGGCCCCAGTTGCCCGACGGGGAACACTTTCACCATGTCGGCCCCCAGCGACCACGCCCGGTAGATTTCGGTGGGCGTGTAGGCTCCCGGAAACACCGGCACGCCTTGCGCCACGCCTTCGTTCAGTACGGGTGTGACAATGAAACTGGCTCCGGCAGCCAACGCGATGTCCAAATCCTTGATTGTGAGTACGGTTCCGGCCCCGACGTTCAGGCTGTCGCCGTGCTGTTGGGCAAGGCGGCGGATGATGTCGGCGGCTCCGTCGGTGTTCAGCGTCACTTCAAGGTTGGTCAGGCCGGCGGCAATGTAGGCGGCGGCGAGGTTGTCCATTTGCCGGGCGGGCAAGCCGCGTGCAATCCCGACCAACGGCACGGCGTGAAAGCGTTCCCAAGAAAACATGGAGTTCAATGAAAAACGGAAAATGAAAAGGATGGAGGCGTTTCTGCCGATGACGGGAGTTGTGTTTTGGGCAAAAATCGGCTAAAACGGCAAGCGACGCAACCTTTGGCAAAGTTTGGAACTTTGCCAAAGGTTAACTTCCGTTGCTATGGAGAATAGCGAAAGTCTTCAAACCAAAGAACCTGACGACTGACCACTTACAACTTAATGAACTCCACGCGGCGGTTGTTGGCTTTGTTTTCGGGGCTGTTGTTAGGAGCGGTGGGCTGCGAGGCACCTTTGCCGTCGGTTTCCATGCGGGCGTTTTCAATGCCGAATTCCGCTGCCAACGCACCGCGCACCGCCGCCGCCCGGCGTTTCGACAAATCCATGTTCTTGGCTGCGTCGCCGTCCGAGTCGGTGTGGCCGATGATTTTCACCCGCACGTCGGGGTTCTCTTTCAGCACCTGCGCGATTTCCTTCAGCGTGCCGTACGATTCCACCTTGATTTTGTCCGAATTGACATCGAACAAAATGCCGCGTGTGACGAACTTGCCCTCGGTAATGAGTTTGTTGCGCGTGTCCGGCGCACCCACGGCCAAGCGGAGGTTGCCCAGCAGATACCGGTCTTGTTCCTTGCTGAAATTGTCGACATCGAACAGCACAGCATTGTAAGCGGCGGCCGTCATGGCCCGTGGCAAATCCAGCACTTTGTCCTCGTTCACGTACATGCGTAGCCGCTGTTTTTGTCGCCAAATGGCAACGTGTACCTTAGTGCGGTCGCGGTGGGCGGCAAACTGGCGGGTGGTCAAGTCGTTGTTAATGAACCGGCTCTGTCCGTCAAAGCACTCCACCGCCACAATGCCGTCTTTGTTGCCGGCATCGGTCGGGTCTATGCGGATGCGCACGCCCGGCTGGTTGTCGAACGGATTGCGGTCGAAGAGGGCCTTGTTGTCGTTGCGGTTTTTCAAGGCCACCACCGAGATGTCGAACGAACTGGAGTAGAAATTGAACTTGGGGTTGCACGCCAAGTCAAACTCCAGCGTGAAGTTGTCGGGCAGGCTCGTAATGAAATCAGGAATGGCGCGGGTTTGCTTGGAAAGCTGGAGCCACTTGCCCGTGTAGCCGTCGGCCGTCACTATCTCGCCCGATCCGTTGGTGTTCCATTTGGCCGGAAAATCGCCCACCGCGTCCTGCGAAAAATCTTCCGCCACCACCACCTTCTCGCCCGGCACAAAGTCGTATTTGCCGTATGATTTCAAGACGGCGGCCTTGCCGGTTTCGCCGCCCGCTGCGTTGCCTTCGTCGTTTTCCCCGGCATCACCTTCCGCATCACCGTTGTCCGGTTGGTTGCGGCGGTTGTCGCCGTTTCGGCTGCCGTTGGATTCGTTAGACTGGCCGGAATCTTTTTTCTTTTTCTTGGCGGCGTTTTCCACGCCTTCTTCCACCTTGTCGTAGCCTTTGTTGATGGTGCGGTCAATGGCTTGGTTGGTGCGTTGCTCGCCAATACGCTTGGCTCGGTTGAGGACGTTGTTTACTTGGGCTTGCGCCGCGACTGCAAACAGGAAAAGGCCCAAGAGGACAAAAAAATGTTTTTTCATGGCTGTTCAGGATTGAAGTTGGTTGACAACACATTAGTATGCCAATCGCACGAAACGTAATCATGAGCGGCGCGGATTGTTGAATGGTTAAATTGCTGAATGGTTGGTTGGGAGCGTTTTGGGCAAAAAATGGCTAAATCCCGCATTTGGCGGGAATGGCTAAAACGCCAAGAATAGAGTTACTATAGGCTGAAAGTGAGGAAGTTACACGATTTTTACAGAAGAGCCTCCTGCAAAAACCGCCGTTTTGGGCAAAAAACGCTCGAAACGGCGGTTGTAACTACCTGATTGTCAGCTTATAGTAAATCTGATACAATTGCCGCCAGCCCCGTAGGGGCGAACCGTCTGTAGCAATTGAGATACGACTAACCAAAAGCTCCGTAGGAGCGGCCCAATTGACAACACAAAGTCAGGGTCGCTCCTACGGAGCTTTTTCTGTGAATTTTCTGTATATCTACAGACGGTTCGCCCCTATGGGGCTTGGCCGTTTTGGGCAAATCCCGACTTGTCGGGACGCGTTTTACACGCAGGTCTGCACGCGGTGCGTCTGACCGGAAGCACAGGCTCGCAAAAGACAGCAGGCGGGCGTTTTGGGCAATTTTTGCTCAAATCGAATATGCCGCAATCGGCGGTATTGAAAATCCCGCAACCGGCGGGAACGTCTGTCGAGACCAAATTTTAAACAACCTCTAAAACACCTTTCACTCGCAAAGCTTATACCGAAACAAAAGACTGATTGCGTATTTTTGCGATTGCAAGTTGCTGATTTTCAAGAAATTCGTTATTCGGCGTTACGCATTCATCATTGGTGCCACGCCTCACTGCCTTTGAAAGCATTCCAAATTTCCTTCTGTCCACGCAACAACGCTTCGTCGGCGGAGCGGACGGTTGGCGGCGCGTCGAACAGCGTGCGGAAGGCGGCTTCATAGACTTGCCGCTGGATGCCATCGGCGAGCAATGTGATGGCATCGAAGTCGCCGGGACGGACGGCGGCCAGTTCCGCACCGACGAGCAGGCCGCTAAGGTAGTGGTGGTTCTCCGGCGGCGGGCATTCGCCGAAAAGCTGGCGGGTGCGCACCCGAAACAACGCGTTGAGCAGCGGATTGCAATAGCCGTCTTGCACCCCTTGCAAAAAAGCCGCCCGGTACGTTTCAAAATCGGCGTTTGGCTGCACCGATACAGCCAAAACACTGTGCTTGGTAAGCAAGGAGAATATTTCGCCGGTCATGAACGTGCGGAAATCCGTCACTTGGCCCTTTTGCACTACGGCGTGCTTGGCGTGTGTGCCGGGCAGCACAAACAATCGCCGCCCGACGGGCGGCTCATCGGCCAGACAGCCCGCCAGTTGCGTTTCTTCGCCACGCATCACGTCGGTGGCCGTGCGGGCACCGGAAATCACCAAAAGCGGATTCGGAAAGTCGCTGTCTTCGGCAAAACGACTGACAATGAGATTAGTGGCGGCGAACGGCACCGAAAGATACGGCAGTTCCGCCATGCCCAACGACGACGAGGCCATGCCCGAAAGCACCACCGGCACGCCACCCAACGGCCGTCCGTTGCCCCGTTCGAGGTCGCGGATGTGACTCGCCAGGATGCGGCGGTAAAATGCCAATCGGCCCGCCGGGTCGGCTCCTTGCCGCTGCCAGTCGGCATACACCGCCGCAATCCCCTCGTCCGTCTGCCGTTCGGCCTGCACAAGCAATGTGTCGGCCTGCACGAGTCGCAACCGGAAGCGTGTGGTGCCCCAGTCGCCGCTCAGGAATATGTTTTCGGACTTCATGCGGCGAGGTTACACAAATTTGTCGGGAAACCGAGTGGTTAGTGGTTAGTCGTCAGTGGTTAGTGGGAGGCGTTTTGGGCAATTTTTACCCAAAACGCCGGATTGTCAGAACCCTGATTCGCAGGATTCAAGGATTACCTTGATTACAGGGACTCATCACTGGACAAAAGACAAAAGACGAAATAAAAAAGAGTGATGCAAGCCGGGAAAATCTTTTCTCTTTCATCTTTTCTCCAGTGATGAATGGCTTCGTATTCATGCCTTCGCAAGCCATTGGTTTTCAGTTCGTTCGTTATTCAAAATTCGGCATTCAAAATCGGTATCATTCCTCGTCTCTTTCACGAATCACTTTTGCGGGCACGCCCACCGCTACTGCAAGATCAGGCAGGTCGCGGACGACGACCGAGCCGGCCCCCACCACGCACCAGCGGCCGATGCGTATGCCCGGAATCACGGTGGCCCCCGCGCCGATGTGCGTGCCTTCGCCTACGGTTACGCCGCCGCAAAGCGTGGCGTGCGGCGAGACGTGGACAAAATCCGCCACCGTGCAGTCGTGTTCCACCACGGCGGCCGTATTGACAATGCAATGGTTGCCGATTTTCGTGCTCGCTTGCACCACTGCTTGGTGAAAAATCACGGTTCCGACACCCACCTGCGTTTCCAACCCCGACACCAGTGCCGACGGATGCACCGCCCGCCCGAACGAATGCCGCACCAGCCCTGCCACGCGCCGCCGGATGCCGTTGTCGCCGATGGCGATGACGAGCGGCTCGTCGGCACGGGTCTCGGCGCGGTAGGCACCGATTACCGGTACGTGCAGGAGTTGTTTCAGGTTCGGGTTGTCGTCAAAGATACCCGTCACAACCACACGTTGGGCTTGTAGGCAATCCAGTACAACCTTGGCATGTCCGCTGCCACCGTAGAGAAGCATCTTTTGAAGTACGATTTACGAGGTGCGAAGTACGAATTTTAGGTCAGAGTTAAGA
>JALOMD010000341.1 GCA_025455595.1 Cytophagales bacterium
TCGGCCGGGTCGTAGCCGGCCATGCTCATGAACACCAGCCCCAACTTGTCGGCTTCGCTTTCCTGCATCCGGCTGTTGGGCAGCGAATACGCCAAGTTGGCTCCCACGATGTACAGCCCAAGGAACAAGTCTTGGGTTTCGCGGGTCTTGGTTTTCAAGGCTTCTTCCAGCACCAAGCCGCCCAAGCCCACCAGCAGGCCTTCGCTCATGCGTTCGTTGCCGTGGCGGGCAATGGCGTGGGCTATTTCGTGGCCCATCACCACGGCCAGCCCGGCCTCGTTTTGGGCCACGGGCAACAGGCCGGTATAGACCACCACCTTGCCGCCGGGCATGCACCACGCATTCACGGTGTTGTCGTTGATGGTGTTGAACTCCCACTTGAAATTGCGGGTGTCTTTGCCGAGGTTGTTCTGTTGCATGTAGGTTTCCACCGCCCGTTGGATGCGCGTCCCCACCGTTGTCACCTGCTGTGCCCGCCGGTCGTGGGGCGGCAGCGTGGCACTTACGCGCACCACCGAGTCGTAGGCCGCGAATGCCATGCTGGTAATCAGGGCGTTGGGCACCAAGTTCAACTGCTTGCGGCCCGTCACCGGCACGGTGGCGCAAGAGCCGACAAACAGGAAGAATACGGTGACCAAAGCCAAACGGACGGTTTTCGGAAAGCGGTAGGCCATGGATAACAAAGTCTTGGGTCTTTAGTTGAATTGGTTGGTCAAGTCGTATCCATCTTTGCGCCCTTTGCGAAAGTCTTTGCGTGCTTTGCGAGAAACCCAATTTGTTACGCAAAGGCGCAAAGGTTCTCGCAAAGCACGCAAAGAACCATGTCTGCAACCTCACTGACCAATACACTATTTTTGTTTCTGTTTCAGTATAATCAGGCGTTTTGGGCAAAAATTGTCCAAAACGCTTTCGATACAATTCACGTCTGTGGGGACTGCCCTAATCACATCAAACGGAAAATCTTACGATAGCCTTTTTATCCGTTCATTCTCTTTTCCTGGACAGCGTGTATGTTAAGCCTGTGAATTGCTTGTTGGTCAATCGCAGGATGAAGCCGCCTTTGTAAGCGTTGAACGCACACGCGTACTCGCCCGCGTCGTCGCGGTTGGTCAGGGTCAGGGTCCACTGGTCGGTGCTGAAGTTTCCGCTGTAGTTGGTTTCGGTCTGTACCCCGTTGAGGAAAACGGTATTTCGGTTTTCGTATTTGCCGCTGCTGCGGAACGTGAACTCGTTGTTGACGGCGGATGCACCGAAGCCCACATACGACCCGGCGGCGTTGTAATACTCAAAGGCGGTGGCATCGCCGCCGCCCCACTGGCCCACCAAGTCGGCGGCGGCAACGGCGAACTGGTTGTAGTTGATGAACTGGACGAAGGCATCCCAGTTGGGGCACAGCCGGTAATAGGTGTCGCGGTCAGGCGTGAAGGCGGTGATGACCCAACCGCCCCCGTTTAGCGAACGATACGTCATGCCCAGGTAGCCGCTCTTGCCGCTTTTCTTGTCGGTGGCGGCGGCTTCGAGCATGTCGTTTTTGCCAAAGCTGTACGCCTCCTTTTCCCGCACAAAAACCTGACCCGTGTTGTAGTCGGGTTTGACACGCGCATCCCAATAGTAAGGTTCAAAGATGCTGGTGTTTGGGGGACGGTTATTGTCAAGATTCTGGTCAGGGTAGTAGAGCCGCACTTCGATGCCGTCTTTGGTCACCTGCACGTATTCGGCTTGGACGGTAGCCACCCAGCCGTCGCTGAAGTTGGTGGTGGTGTAGGTGATGCCGTTGGGTATGACATCGGCAGGAGCGGGTTCTTCGGTGATGGAACAGGCCGTTGTGATCAATAATGCGCTGGCAAACAGGATTGAGGTCAATGGAAGGGATTTCATAGGAGCAGGTTTTAGAGAAAATTACGATTTACGAAGTGTGATTTTTAAGTCAGAGGCGTTTTGGACGATTTTTCCTAAAACGCAGACCGAATTGCAACGCTTGAGAACTTGGTCTTGACACAATGATAAGCATCGGAATTCACTGTTCATTCAGAGAATTTACAGTGTTTTATCAGTCGTTTTGGGCAAAAAACACCCAAAACGCTATTGGGTATTAGTTAATTTATTAACATCAAATTGAAATAGCCGGAGACAGAATGCGGTACAGAGGAGCGGCAGCCAGTCACCTTGTTATCATAGATTGTGCCTGAAAACCTGCCGATTACCGGGGAAAATTTTTCTCCCCGATAGAAGTCAAAAGTGACGGTTATACTGCCTGGGCAAACGCCGCCGTCGCTGCGGCAATTGTTCGTGGTGCCGGTTCGGGTGATACGTAGGTAATCGTACGCACGACTTCCGTCAAACAGGCCGAATTCAGCACCGTCTCCGTCCTTGCAATTGCTCAGCACAACGGCTCCTCCGCGTGGCTTTGCAATGCCCAATGCAAACGCCCATTGGGCATTGTTTCCTCCAAACGAAAGAACTCCGTTTTGCCCTCGTCCGCAATACGCTATGCCCGTGTTAGGATCAGTGCCGAACTGCTGGGCCTTGTAGGTCACGCCGTCAACGGTGACGGACAAGATGTCGTCCTCAATTATGGTGATGTTGGAGACGAGCATCAGTTTTGTATTGCTTCCGGTAAAGATTAACTCCGTACTCACCGCCACTGGGTTTTGGCTGGTGGGCATACGGCCGGGAGCGGTGTATTTGGCAGTCAGGCCGTTGCCCTGCAACTGCCCTTCGCCAGCCAACCGCCATTGACCTACCGTATATTTGGCTCTCCCGTCTTCAAGGAAATCCGGTGTCAGAATAGGAGAGCCAATCGCTTGGGAATTTTGGAGGGATACAGGAGCGAAACCACTGCTGTTTCGGTTGGTGGACACAAACCCTGTCACCTGCAACTCCGCAGACTCACCCGGTCTCAGCCAAAATTGCGACGGAATCAATGTCATTTGTGCGAAACGACCCACCACCCAATCACTGAAATGCTCGATTTCGCTGCTCACCATGCGGGCCGAGGCATCTACTTTGCTGGACAGCATAGCCTCCCACGAGCCGTCTTTGACTTGGGTCAGAATCCAGAACAGTTCGGGCGAAGAGCCGCCCAGCATTTCGTCGGTGTAGTTGAAAGTGAGCTTGACCGGGACTTTGAACCGCTGCCCGTCGGGCGAGAAGCGGTAGGCCCCGCCAGCCACGCCCAGCGGGGCGTTGTTGGTGATGGGCTGGATGGAGATGGTGGTGGCCGCGTCCAAGGCTCCGGCGGGCACTTGCAGGCTCACCGTGCCGTCGGCCGAGGTCAGGCTGCCGCCCTGTGGCCCGATGCTGGCCGAGACGGCGGCCCCGGTCGGTTCGCCCGGTTCGGTGACGACGGGTTCGCCCGCGTTGGGCGTGGGGTCGTTCTGCTTGCACGAGCCGATGCCCAAAAGGCTGGCCGTCAGGGCGATGACGAGGATTTTGAGTTTCATAGTTGGGGTTTTGAAGTTTGAGAAGGCACTATTTTGAAATTGTTCAAATGCTTCATTGTTGAACGGCTGGTTTTGGCGTTTTAGGCAATTTTTGCCCAAAACGCAAACAAGGTTTCAACACGTGCGAACTTGGCTTTGTCGCAATGACAAGCATTAGAAATCACTGTTTATTCAGAGAATTTACCGTGTTTGGTTAAGCGTTTTGGGCGTTTTTTGTCCAAAACGCCTTCATCCCGAACCAAGCAGGATAACCACACGGGAGCCTTTTCCTGTAGCCCGACAAACCGGACTGCGAGCATCAGAGCGGCCTTTTCATTCTATATCTTCCAATGCAAGGTTAAACTCGCCTGCGATGGAGTGTTTGCTCGAAGTTGTACAATTGGCTTGGGCTTTTGTGTCTTCGTAGATTATACCCGAAAAACTGCCCGATATTGCGCTTCCTTTTCGTTTCTCGAATTGCTCCAAGGTCAGCGTGAAAATATCCGATCCGTAACCGTCGCCGCTCCAGAGGCAACTGCCGTTCGTTTTCTGGCGCACCAAGTAGTTGACACCATACAGGGTATTGCTTTCTCTGAAGCGGAACTGTACATCTGGGCCAGTCTCTCCTACAGAACTGCCAAGCCTTGAAGCGTTTTTTCCTTTTACGACGCGAGGGAAACTAATTGCCAGTTCGCCGTCAGGCACGGTAGCTATCAAGACTAACCTCTCAAACTGTGTCGATATGTCTCTTAGGCCGCAATAACCAATTGTTCCTGCTCCGGGCGGGAAATTTCCGTCTTTGGGAACGAAGGTACCCAATTGGTAGGCTTTGTACGTTTTGCCGTCAAGCGTAAAGGTGAACACACCCTTTTCAACGATTCTGATGTTGGAAACGAGCAGCAGCTTTTGTCTGGGCGTACTTTTGCCATACTCAAGTTCCAGGCTCACCGCCACGGGGTTTCGGCTCGGCACGCGGCCGGGGGCGGTGTACTTGGCAGTCAGTCCGTTGCCCTGCAACTGCCCCTCGCCGCCCAGCCGCCACTGCTTGACGTTAATCGTTGTCGTTTTCTCGGAAGGATCGACGATGGGTGCCAAATAGTCCCCAATCGGTGCCAACTCCAATATTTCTTCACTCACCAGCGGAGCCAAATCGTCTTCTTCATCAGCGGCATCGGCGGAACTGGACTTGAAGCCGGTCACGCCCAACTGCACCGAAGCACCCGGTTCCAGCGTGGAGCTTTCCGGAGCCAGCGTCAAGTCCATGAACTTGCCCACCACCCAGTCGCTGAAGTGCTTGATCTCGCCGCTCACGGTGCGGAAGTGCTTGATCTCGCCGCTCACGGTGCGGTTGGCCGCGTTGACGCTGCTTTTGAGCAAGGCTTTCCACGAGCCGTCGGCGGCCTGGGTCAATATCCAGAACAGCTCGGGCGAGGAGCCGCCGAGCATCTGGTCGGTGTAGCGGAAGGTGAGCTTGGCGGGCACCTTGAACCGCTGCCCGTCGGGCGAGAAGCGGTAGGCTCCGCCAGCCACGCCCAGCGGGGCGTTGTTGGTGATGGGCTGGATGGAGATGGTGGTGGCCGCGTCCAAGGCTCCGGCGGGCACTTGCAGGCTCACTGTGCCGTCGGCGGAAGTGAGGCTGCCGCCCTGTGGCCCGATGCTGGCCGAGACGGCGGCCCCGGTCGGCTCGCCCGGCTCGGTGACGACGGGTTCGCCCGCGTTGGGCGTGGGGTCGTTCTGCTTGCACGAGCCGATGCCCAACAAGCTGGCTGTCAGGGCGATGACGAGGATTTTGAGTTTCATAGTCGGGGTTTTGAAGTTTGAAGAGATACTATTTCGTCTGAACCTTGATTCGCTTTATTCTTTAGACAGGATTACAGGATGAACAGGATTTTCTTAATCAAGGCAATCTTTTAATCCCACGAATCAAGGTTCAGACTACTTCATCCCGTTCAGCCACTGCTGGGCAAAGTCGCGGGCGGCCATTGTCGGTTCTTTTCCGGCGCGGTAGAGTTGTTTCCACAAGTCGCTTTTCTTTTCGTAGGCCGGGTTTGCAAATTCTTTCTTGCCGTATTTTCCGTTTTTAAGTTCCGCTGCAAAGTCAACCGAACCGGCGGTTTGGATGAACTGTTGCAAGTACCGTTTCACCATCGCGGAGTGCTGGTTTTCGTCCCACAGTTTTTGTAGGTCCTGAATGCGTTTTTCTTCGTCTTTTATGGCTTTGGCGTAGTCTTGTGCGGCTTGTTTCTGGTCGTCGGCCATTTGTTTGTTGCCGTTGCCTTTCATGGCCTGTTGAAATTCCGCCCATTGTTCTTTTGTCATCTGCTGTTTCATCGTTTCTGCCATTTGCGGATTGTCTTTCATCATCTGCGCCATCTGTTTGTAGGCATCGTTCATGTTTTGCTCCGAAGAAGCGGCTGATTTTTGTTGCTGGGCAGCGGCTTTGCGCTGCTCTTCCAGCCGGGCGTAGTCGCCTTTGGCTTTGGGGTCGTAGATGTTGCGTTTGGCGAGGTCGTCTTGCCATTGTTTCTTGAACCGCTCGGACATGACGTAGCTCTTCACCAACGCCCCCAGCGACTTCACTGCCGAGGCTTGCGAACCGGCGGGCAAGGCTTTGGCTTTGCCGACAAATGACGTTAGTTGCAACCCGCGCCAATCGGGGGCTTTCAGGCCGGTTTGCGCGGTTTTCAGTGTTGCATTTTCGAGTTGGGCTTGCGTGAGGCTAAGGTCGCTGAGGATGTCGGCTGCTTTCCAAGCGATTATAGCCAGCAGTGTGGCCGCCAACAGAAGGGTCTTTTTCATGGGATTTATTTTTTTTGTTGAAGATGTTTCACGAACGGATTTGATAAAAACTGCCCAAAACGGCTTTTCTACTGTCGGAAAGGCGTTCCTGCTCCCGACAGGTCTGCCCACGCCGCGTGCGTGGCAGGCAAGCCAAAAGCCTGCCCCGATTGGTCGGGGGCATGGTCGGGACAGGCAGTTGCGGGATTTTCCGTTTTTGACAAATCCGAGTATGACATTCGTGATTGGAGTGAAGAGGAGTTTGTAAAAACATGGTTCGTGACTTATACTAAAACGGATCGAATATTGCGTATCTGGGAATTGACAACGAGTTGAAAACCAATTATTTACTCAAGACTAAAGACGCAAGACCCAAGACCTTTTAGCATTACTGGCAATTGAAACCGCTGAGGCTTTGCCGGGCGGCGTTGATGTCGGCTTGCGGAATAGTGCTGCAGTTGTCGGCCGCACTGATGAAATCATTGGCGGCTTTGAGGGCGGCTTGGCATTTGGTTCGGTTGGTCGGGTCGGCTGCCCAGGTTTGCACAGCAGCCGTGTATTCCTCGGCGCGGCGGCTGGCGGTTTCGCAGGTGTTCGGGGTGGCGGCATTCTTCTTGCAACCGACTGAAAGCACAAGCAAGAACGCACCACTGGCAATCAGGCGGAACAATGAGCTGGTTTTCATGGCTATTGAGCGTTTGGTGATGGGAAAACAGGTTGGGGAACAGTCATTCTTACCACAAACCTATTTTGAAAAAACGCTTCCGTCAATAGAACAAAAGTTAGCCCCTGCGCCTGTTTACCTAACAGACGCAATGCGTACTAACAGGAATCCGATGACAGAGGAATAAGCGGAGGAAGGAGGGAACCGGGGGCGGTTCAGGTGTTTTGCCTCGGTGTGGAGTTGGGGCGACTTCAAAGGACACAAGCCTTTTGTCTCTCACGAGCCTGTGCTTCCCTGTCTGAAGTGCCGCGTACAGACCTGCGTGTGACGGGCGTTTTGGGCATTTTTTGCCCAAAACGA
>JALOMD010000342.1 GCA_025455595.1 Cytophagales bacterium
TTAACCTTAAACCTAATCCTATCCTTATCAATTATGAAAAATCTGTTTGCAATTGCCGCTATCGTACTGGCTACGGTTTCTTTCTCTGCTTGTGGTGGTGCTAAAGAAGAAGGTGCTGGCACCGACACTACCTCGACCATGAGCGAGCCTACTATGGATTCTGTCACGGTTGACACTGGTTCGACAATGGCTCCAGTTGATACTATGGCTGGTGACTCTGCAAAATAATCAAGCAGAAGTTGTCAAAAACAAAAAACGCTGTTGCTTTGGCAACGGCGTTTTTTGTTTTTAGGCACTCCATACTAAAATTTTAGGCACTCCATACTAAAACAAACCGAATATTGCGTGTTTGCCAAGTACTAACAGTTTGAAAGTCAGTGTATTTACTCAAGACTAAAGACGCAAGACTTTTTAGTATCAATCATTCTTCCCGCTTCTTGACGACTGGGCGAATCACCGGGCGGGCGGGTTTCTTCGGCGCGGTGTCAGCAGGTATCGGCGGCTCTCCTGTGTTGGCGGGTGGTGGCTCCGGTGCGGCGGGCGTTTCTGCTTCGGCGGCGGGCTTTTTCACCACGGGGCGCATGACGGGCCGGGCAGGTTTCTTGGCGGCTTCGGTTTCCGGTGTGCCGTTTTCGACGGGCGGCTCGGTGTTTTCAGCGGTTTGCGCCACGACGGGCTTCACAGCCGGACGCATCACGGGTCGCGCTGGTTGAGCAGGCTGGCCGGCCGGAGCAGCAGCAGGCGGCGTTTCGGCTAAGTGGTAGAGCCGCCGCAGGTCGTTGATGACGAATTTTTTCTGCGTGGTGAAACTTTCCGGGTGCACTTGCTCGAAGACAAGCCTGTATTCTTCCCACCGCTGCGGCTCCCGCCGCCGAAATGCCGCCGAGTCAATCTTTTTGTCGGTGAGGTATTCTTCGAAGGTCATTTTCTCAATTTAGAATTATGGATTCAGAATGTAGCGCATACTTGAGTCTGCGCAGAAGCCGACAGGATTTCTTTACGGCGTTTTGAGCAAAAATTGCTCAAAACGGCAGATGTTGAAAAATGCAACCCCTCTCTTTGTCTTCGCCCCAGAGACAAGGCATGCCTTGTCTCTACACGCGGCCGCGTGTTTCCCTGTCTGCCGACACCTGTCCGCTGTGGCGCAGGCAGACAGGCAGCGTCTGACCTGCGTGACTAACGCGTTTTGGGCGATTTTTGCCCAAAACGCCACTTGCGGCTCACCACTTATCACTAACAGCTTTCCTTCAACGACTCACCACCATCCGCCTCGACAAACTGCCGTTTGGCCCATTGAACCGCACCACGTACAGCCCTGATGCCCAGTTTGCCACGTTGACGGGCGTGCGAACGTTGGCTTGGAGGGAAATCGGTTGGGTCAGTTGCTGGCCCAAGAGATTGAACACCGTGGCTTGGCCTTCTTGCCGGGCGAGGAAGAAAACTTCCGGGCCGTTTGCCGGGTTCGGGTTCACACTGAACTCGCCTGCGGTAGTTTGGCCGCCCGTGCTTTCGTTCAGGAGCAGCAGCACGCCGCCGCTGCCAGTGCCCAGCACCAAGTCGGGCATACCGTCGTTGTTGAGGTCGCCGACAGCGGGGGCAATGAAAGCAGGCAGGGGCAGGGTGTCGTAAACGCTGCGGGCCTCGTTCCACACAATGCCCGCCTCCGGCTCAACGGTTGCGTCAAATGTAGGCAATATGTCGTCGGCTACCCAAAGTCGCCCGCCGTAAGGCGGCTCGGCGGAATTGCGGTAGGCACTGAGCAAATCCACGCGGCCGTCGGCGTTCCAGTCGGCGAGGAGCGGAGCTTGGCTGCGGTCGGAAAGGCCGAGCGGCAGCCCGCCCACCGACGGGTTAATCCGTGTAAAGGCCGGGGCTGCGTTGGTGCCGGTGTTGCGGTGGTATTCGAGTTCGCCGAGGTTTTTGCCCAGCAGCACGTCCCAGTTGCTGTCATTGTCCACATCGTAGAAGCAGGGCGCAAACTCAGGGCGCAAACCGCCCAACGGCAGGTTCAGCGACGTTCCTGGCAAAAACCGGTACGGCTGCCCCGCCCGTGCTTGGTTCAGGAAAACGTTCAGGCTCGTCTGCGAACGCACGGTTGACATCAGCACCAAATCCGTGGCCCCGTCGCGGTTCCAGTCCAAGAAGTACGGCTTCAGGTTGGAGGCTTGCAACGCCGAAAAACCCTCGTAATCAGTGGCTTGTAGCCTGAATGTCGGGTTTGCCCGCGTGCCGATGTTCTCATAAACCGTCAGCACCCCGAGCAGGCGGCCGTTGTTCGGCGTACCGGCATTGCCCAGCACCAAGTCCAAGTCGCCGTCGGCATCCAAGTCGGTGAGAGCCGGGGTGGACATTTCGCCCACGTCAATCATGGTGCGTTGCAGGAAAGCGTCTTCCACGAACGCAAAATCCGGCTCGCTGCTGGTTCCGGCATTGCGGTACAGCCAGTTGGAACGGGTGAAATCGTACAAGTTACCGTCGTTGCTGCCCACGTTGGGGGCCACGAGCAAATCTTTGCGGCCGTCAAAGTCCAGGTCTTCGTAGAATGCAGCAGGGTAGGGGAAGGTGCTGGGCCGCGATTCGGGATAGCTCGCCACGAAACTACCCATCCGGGCTTGCTGGGGCGTGCCCGCGTTGCGCAACAGCGTCAGGTTGGCGCATGATACGTTGGAAAGCAGCAAGTCCTTGCCCGGTGCCTGCCGTAGGTTGGCAATCAGCAAGGCCGAGCCGGTGTGCATGATGCGGCCTCCGCTGTTGCCGCTGAGCGGGTCGGTGTCGCAACCGGCGTTTAACTCGAACGCGCCGCACACTTCGCTGCCCTCAAACTGCCCCCAGCAGCGGCTCGCCGTGCGGAATTGCAGGCCGGGCCGCCCGGTTTGCTCCATGCTCGTGTTTTGGTACCAATAGACCAAGTGGCCGGTGGCATCGGTAGCGAGCACGTCTATGTCGCCGTCGTTGTCCACGTCGGTTACCGCCGGATAGTCGGCTGCCGACAGCGAGATGTTCACCGGGCCGGACGAGCCGTCGGTCAGTAGTAGGTCGCTGGTGGTTGTCCAAGCCAAGTTTCCGCCCGCCGAAACGTTGCGCAGCACGCGCATCCCGAATTCAGTGTGTGTGAAAATGTCCTTGCGGCCGTCGTTGTCGTAGTCAACCAGTAGCATCCAGTTTCGCATGGACGGGAACTGCGTTTGGTAACGCGGCGCGTGCCGCCAGCGGTAAGTGGTTCCCGTGCGTTCGGCCACGAACGTGCTGACTTGGCTCGTGTACCGGTCAAAGACCACGAGGTCGTCCACGGCATCGTCGTTGAGGCGCATGGTGGCGTACTGGGCCGCGTTCAGGCCGCCTGCCCAAGCGTTGGCCAGGGTGTCGGCGTTGTGCAGCACCGGAATGCTTTGGGCGGGCCGGAAGCGGAAACTTTGCGCCGAGGTCGAAAAGCCTGTCGCCAAGAGGGCGAGGCAAAGCGTTTTGGCAAAATTTTTAGGAAAACGGGTTGTCATTTTAAGTGCTGGGTCATGAGTAGTTAGTCTTGAGTCTTGAGCATACCACTGGACATTCTCGTTTTCTGGAAAATCCGGCCTCTGTTCCCTGTGTGTTCTTCGTAGCTTGTGGCTGCGAAGTTGTATGTACGGTAGTCTGTGACTACTCACGCCAGGGCGTGACAGGCGGCGCGTAGCGTAACCGCCTTTGCTTACAACGCCTCTTTCGTGCTTCGCACGAGGTAGTGTTTGAAAAACATTGTTTTGTCGCATCAAAACCCAATCACCGAGGCCTGTGGCACACAGGCCTGTAGCATGGGTCTGCAACGGCCTGTGTGCCACAGGCCTTGGTAAAAGACTTTTCACTTCTGCGTTCTGACCTCTGACTTCTGACCTTTGCTTCGTACTTTTGGCGGCTTTCCAATTAATGGCAATGAAGATAGAAACTTTATACGAAAAGTACCGATTGAGCGGAATTGTTTCGACCGACACCCGTAAGATAACGCCCGGTTCGATGTTTTTCGCGTTGAAAGGAGCCAATTTCAACGGCAACGCCTTTGCCGCCGAGGCCTTGGGCAAAGGAGCCGCCTACGCCGTGGTGGACGAACCCGCCTACGCCACCGACGATCGTTTCCTGCTGGTTGACAATGCGTTGCGAGCCTTGCAGGATTTGGCCCGCCACCACCGGCGGCAACTCACGGTGCCGGTTTTCGCCATGACCGGCTCGAACGGCAAGACCACCACCAAGGAACTTATCCAACGCGTGCTGGGGGCCAAGTTTCGCACCTACGCCACGCGGGGCAACCTGAACAACTACATCGGCCTGCCGCTCACGCTGTTGTCGGTGCCAGCCGACACGGAAATCATTGTGCTGGAAATGGGTTCCAACCGCATCGGCGACATTGCCGAACTGGCCGCCATCTGCGAGCCGACCCACGGACTGATTACGAACATCGGCAAGGCGCATTTGGAGGGTTTCGGCGGGCTGGAAGGCGTGAAACGCGGCGAAGGCGAGCTGTACGACTGGTTTGCGCAACACGGCGGCGTGGTGTTCGCCAATTCGCAGAACGAAATCCTGCGCGAAATGCTGGCCGAACGCCACCTGACGGCCGTTGCCTATCCCGCCCCCGGCGATTTCTTGCACTGCACACTGGAATCTTTCGCGCCGGTGGTCGTCTATCGCGACGAAAACGGCCAGCGGGTGGAAACGCACCTGCCCGGCAAGCATAACTTCGAGAACATTGCGGCGGCGTTGTGCGTGGGCAAACACTTCGGCGTACCGGCCCCGGAAGCCAACACGGCGGTGGCGGGCTATGTGTCTGAGAACAACCGGTCGCAAACGGTTCGGCGCGGCACTAACACGGTGCTGCTGGATGCATACAACGCAAACCCTACGTCCATGCAGGCTTCGCTGGAATATTTCGCGGCGTTGGACGTGCCCAACAAAGTGGTGATTCTCGGCGACATGGCCGAACTCGGCCCCGAC
>JALOMD010000343.1 GCA_025455595.1 Cytophagales bacterium
AGCACTTCGTCGTGTTGGCTCACATCCAAGCCGATGCGTTCTTCTTCTTCGGTTACGCGCAGCGGTACAATGGCGTTGGTCACCACCAGCAGCAGGTACGACATGCCGAACGAGAAAGCCGACACCAGCACCAGGGCAATCAGGTGCATCAGGAAAAGCTTGTACTCGCCGAACGCCAAGCCGTTGTCAATCACAGCACCGTTGATGGCTTTGGTAGCGAAAATGCCCGTCATCACCATGCCCACCATGCCGCCTACACCGTGGCAAGGGAACACGTCCAGCGTGTCGTCAATGCGGCCCGACTTGGCTTTCCAATGCACGGCCACGTTGCTGATGATACCAGCAATGGTGCCGATGAAAATGCTGACCGGAATGGTAACGAAACCGGCGGCAGGCGTGATGGCAACCAAGCCAACCACGGCACCGATGCAAAAACCAAGGGCGGAGAGCTTCTTGCCACGAGCCACGTCAAACAACACCCACGACAAGCCAGCGGCGGCGGCGGCAATGTTGGTTGTAGCCAAAGCCGTGGCAGCCAGAGCGTTGGCACCTACAGCCGAGCCGCCGTTGAAACCAAACCAGCCGAACCACAGCAAACCGGTACCCAACAATACGAACGGAATGTTGGCAGGCGGATGCACTTCGTTTTCCATCACCGACTTGCGTTTTTTCAAGTAGATGGCCGCCGCCAAAGCCGCCCAGCCGGCCGACATGTGAACCACCGTGCCACCGGCAAAGTCAAGCACGCCGCCCGTGGTGCCCAAGCCCAGCACTGCGCCGAGGTTAAACAAAATGCCGCTCGGATGCCAAGTCCAGTGGGCCAGCGGCGAATAGACGAACAGGCTGAACAAAATGATGAACAGTACGTAGCCTTTGAAATTGACCCGCTCGGCGAAAGAACCGGTGATCAACGCAGGCGTAATGATGGCAAACTTAAGTTGGAAGAAAGCAAACAGCACCAGCGGAATAGTGGCGGCAAGCGGCCACGGCTTGCCGTCCAGCACGCCGTGGAACATGAAGAAAGTGCGCGGATCGCCGATGATGCCGCCGATTGAATCGCCAAAGGCAAGGCTGAAACCGACCACCACCCACAACACACTGATCACGCCCATCGAAACGAAGCTTTGCAACATGGTCGAAATCACGTTGCGCATGTTCACCATGCCGCCGTAGAAATAGGCCAAGCCGGGTGTCATTAACAGAACAAAGGCGGTTGCTGTCAGCATCCAAGCAGTATCACCGGCATTGATGCCCTCGGTGACAATGCTGGCGGGCACGGCGGGCATCAGCACTGCCGCAAAGCTCACCACAAGCAAGATAATGAGCGGTAAGTAGGATTTCATGGTCATGCGAGTTAAGTGTTTGATTGACAGATTATAGATTTGGTTAGGGTTAAGGGTTCACTTTTCCAAGATTGCCGGCAAACGCTTGCGAAACAATCTTGGCCTCGAAATTTGCGAGCAACAATGACAAAAATATGACTCTCACTGAGAAAACGCAACAAAAACAATGCTTCTTTTCGACAAACAGGATAAAATTCTTGGTTAATGGGTAAAATCCAAACCTGTTTTTAGGAAAGTACAATCTTGCGTAGCGTTTTTGCCTCACCTACCGATTGCATTTACGCCATATTGACCCCACCGTCGGTATTTTGGAAAGAGTCGGGCGTGGGTACGCAAGTACTGCGTCTTTAGTCGTTGGCGACAAAGCGATTTCCAATAACTGAAAATCAAATACTTGACTGTTTTTAAATGTCAAAAACAACATAAGCTAATTTCCGTTAGGCACTTGCGCGTGTTCAGTTTAGCCTGTTCTGGAGGAAAAAATTCAAGGCATTGACTTTCAGAACGTTGCCCTTTGTCGCTCAAGACCCAAGACCGGCCACTTACCACCTGCGACTTGCCACTTTTTCCGCAGTGGGTGGTTGCAGCAGTTGCTTTTTCAAGCCGGCCACGAGGTTCTCCACGTTTCGGCGCACCGTGCTGCGGTTGTAGTCCCACGTTTTTTGCCAGCCGGGGGCTTTTGTCTCGGCCAGCGGCTTGGTTTTGCCAGTGGGCACTTGTTGGTAGTTCCGGTTTTCGTGGTAATAATGGAACACGAACCCGTCGAAACGGTAGCGGAACTTGCCCGCCTTGGTTTCGAGACGCAACCGGTAACGCACCACGCCGTTCAGATGCTGGCTCATGTAGCCTTGCGCGTACACGGGCATTTCGCCGGTTGCGTACAACTGGCATCCGCCATTGTTAGTTGAGTCGGCGGTCAGGTGCATTTTGTGGGCGGCCAACCAGCGGTGTGCGTTGCCGCACAGCAAGTCCGCCAACAGCGAATCGGCGGCCACCACGTCCTCAAAAACCACCTCGCCCGCTTGCAGCGGCAGCCCGCCGTCTTGGGCACGCGCCGCAACGCTGCTTCCCAACAAAAGCATCAAGGCAGCAATGAAACCGATTTGTGTGCGATTTGGCATGGATGGGTGACGAGTTATGAGTGGTAAGTGGTAAGTCGTCAGTAGGGAGTAGGCGTTTTGGGCAATTTTTGCCCAAAACGCCATCGCTTACCACTTGTCACTTACGACTTACGACTTAAAACTTGTAGATGAATGCCAGCGTCATGGTGGACTGCCCGTGCTTGGTAAAATTACCGTTGCTGTCCTCGAACTTCTGGTGCTGTTCGGTGCCGGTGTTCAGCTTGGGATAATTGTCGAGGCGGAACTCGGGCTTGATCAGCAAGTGGCCGTCGGCCAGCGTGAAGTTGCCCGTCACCGTGTACGAGGTCACGTGCGTGCCTTCGCCCAAGCCGTTGCGCAAACCGCGCACGCCGCTGGTGTTGTCGAAATACTCGTAGCGGCCGCCGAGGCTGAATACGTCGGTAAACGCCACGTTGGCGTAGGCGGCCACGCCGCCCCATTGCTGCCTGGCCAGGTTTTTCCCGGCCCGCTCCGTGCCAGTGGCCGCATTCAGGCCCAGCAGCGTCTTCTCGGTGATTTGCCAAGAAGTGGTCAGGTCGAGCATGGTGTAGTAGGCACCGGCCACGTTGCGGCCGTTGTTGGCGGCCGCCTCATTGCTGCGAATCCAGTTCACATACACGTTCCAACCGCTCTTGGGCTGCAAGTACAATTGGCTGATCAGCCCTTTTGCCCGGTTGTTGTCGTTGAGTTGGTCAACGTTGTTTACAATGCCGCCCATCAACGCCACCTTGTCCGAAAACGCATAAGTGGCCTTCAAGCCGATATGGTAGAACGGCCCGTTGTTGAACAGATTGGAAAGCGAATAATGGTAGTTGATGGGAGCGTCAATGACTTCGTAGCCGATGTGCGTGCCAAACTGACCCGCCGTGAACGAAAGCTTGTCGGTGGGCTTGTAAGTGAAGTACGCTTGCTTGATGGCGAGGGCCGTGGTGCCGCCCAGCGGGCCGATGGCGTTGCCGTAGTTGCCGAGGTCGGCATTGGGGCCGAACACCAAGTCAATCACCGCCTCCGACTTGCTGGTGCTGTACACGGCTTTGGCTTGCACCAAGCCCAGCGAAAACTGCCCGGTTCGTTGGTCGAAGGCGCGGGCGTTGCCGCCAATTTGGGTAATGCCCGACGTGTCCATGCCGATTGCGCCGAGGTTGCTGCGCGAAGCCGGGCGGTTGAAGTTGCCTACATAATAGGTGTCGAGGTAGCCTGAGAAGGTGAATTTGCCTTTGGGTTCTTCCGAGGCCGGGGTGTTGGCATCTTGGGCTTGGGCCGTAAAAAACAGTCCGGCCGCCAATGCGGTCAGGTAAAAGTTTCTTTTCATCGGGCTTGGTTAAGAATTGGAGTGTGTTAAAAAAAAGTTGAAAAAGCTGGGTTTTGCAAAAATCCGGGACGCGCAAAGCCGGAATCTCCAAAGGTTTCAACAGACAAGTACTTCTACTTACTTTTTCAAAGGCTTTGCGCTGGCGAATGTCAAAAATGAAATAACAAAAAGCAAATTTTATGTTAAAATTTTAACCTATTTTGCAATAAAGTTGCTCGTTTTCGCGAAAATGGCATATAAAATAATAGCATTTCCGTAAATATTGACATTATTTTAAGGAAACAAGGCTATTTTTTCATTGCCTGCGTATTTTCACCATATCTCTGTTTGCTCAACGGCGTATGTTTTCGCACGCAGGTTTTAGGAATCTGCGTATTTTATCCCTAAATGGGCTTTGAAAAGGCGGTTCTCGCGGCAAATTCAGCCTCAAAAGCAAAAACTGCCTCGATTTTTACAGCAAACGGATTTAGAAACCCCCGTTTTTGACCAAAAAATGAGTGTTTTCCATTAGATGCTCGCCACGGTAGCAGACTGTAAAAAAAGGGAGCTTTGTCAAGTGCCTGAGTAATCAGCCTTTGGTGGTTAGTCATTCGCTTTTAGCTCATCACAAGGCAAAAAAGGGTTCTTTATGAATCTACTTGCTAATTAATTGAGAATGGCGTTTTGGCCGTTCCCGCCTGTTGCGGGATTTATCAATTTTTGCCCAAAACGCGAAAGCATAATGTCATGTATGCAAGTAAACCATTGGGACTTACGCAACATCTTTGGCAAAGGTTTTCGCGCAACTCGCTCACCGCCAGCACCTTTGCCAAAGATGTTGCCTAAGTCCTAAAGATATTGAATTTCAGGCATTTGCATCCATTTGACAGGTTTAGAAATAGATTAAACCAAATGCGCGTGAATACTTAACTGTTCGGGATTTGCAATCTTATGGTTGGAAACCCGT
>JALOMD010000344.1 GCA_025455595.1 Cytophagales bacterium
GTGGGGGCGTTCACCGAGGAACTGGACATCCCGTTCAACTACGAACTCACGCTGGAAGGCAACGAACTGGTGGCCAACGCCGTTGACCGCCTGCTGAACCGCGTGGGGCAGGAAAGCGAAGAAGCCCTGTCGGAAATGCTCGAAGCCTACGCCCTCGAAATCACCGACGAAGGCAAAAGTTGGGGCGGCCTGCCCACCAACCTGGCCGAGTTCGGGCGGCAGTTGCTCAACGAAAAAGTGACCGAATCTTTGGGACGACTCAGTCACCTCACCGTGGCCGATTTCCGCGACATCCGCGTGCAAATCGAAGGCAAACGCGTTGCAATACAAGCGGACATACAGGAAGTGGCCTACAAATGCTTCGAGATTCTGGGTTCTTGCGGACTTGAAGGGCCGAGTTTCCAGCAAGGCAGCCGTGGCATTTGGGGGTATTTCCAGCGGCATGCCGAAAGCGTGGAACGCGAAATGGAAAAAGAGGCCAGCAATTCGGTGAAAGCCATGTTTGAAGCCGACGAGTGGGCCTCGAAAACCGCCAAAACCGACAAAAAACAGCAAATCGCCGAACTGCGGCCGCACTTTTACGAAGTTTACGAACGAATCGAACGGCTCAAAGGCGAGTGGCTGCTGCTCGAAAACGTGTTGCAGCATTTCTACCGGCTGTCGGTCATCAACGAAATCGGACGGGAGTTGCGCCGCCTAAAAGCCGACAAAAACCAAGTCCACATCGGCGATTTCAACCAGGCCCTCATCAGCATCATTCTCTCGGAACCGGTGCCGTTCATCTACGAACGGCTCGGCGAAAAATACAACCACATCCTGATCGATGAGTTTCAGGACACGTCGGTGCTGCAATGGCACAACCTGCTGCCGCTCGTCGAAAACGGCTTGTCTAAAGGCCACTTCAGCCTCGTCGTGGGCGATGCCAAGCAGGCCATCTACGGCTTCCGGGGCGGCGACATGGAGCAAATCGTCCACCTGTCGAACAAGCGTTTCACCGACTTGGTGCGCCGCCACCCCACGCCCGACCTGATGGGCACCCGCTACGACACGGTGGGCCACACGCTGGCCTTGGAACGCCTGAACACCAACTACCGCAGTGCCCGCGAAATCGTGGAATTCAACAACGACATTTTCAGTGTCTTGGCGGGTTTGTACGCAGAAAACCGTCAACTGCTGGCCGATGTCTATGACTCGTTTGCGGCGCAGGAAACGCCGACCAACGCCCGCAGCGGCGGACACGTAGAAGTCCGCTTCCTTGACACCGCCCGCGACGACGACAACACAAGCCTGTTCAGTGCCTACGAGTTGCGCACACTGGAAGCCGTGCTGCGCACCATCCGCGAAGCGGAAGAAATCGGCTACGAACTCGGTGACGTGGCCGTGCTGTGCCGATTCAACAAAAACGCCCGCTGGGTGGCCGACTACCTGAAAACACAGGGCGTGGAGGTGGTTTCGCAGGATTCGCTGCTGCTGCGGTCGTCTCCGGCGGTGTCGCTGCTGGCGGCGTTCCTGCGCACCCTGCACACGCCCGGCGACGGCCTGGCCCGCTACGAGGCGTTGTCGCTGTTTTACCAGCACGTGCTGCAAGAGCCGCCGCGCCTCAATCCCGAAGAGTGGGACCGCCTGCGCGGGTCGTCTTCGCTGGGGCCGTTGTACCGGCACTTGGAGTCGAAAGGCTACTTGCTCAATCCGTTCAAGTTGCAGCACTTAGGTCTGTACGAACTGGGCGAGAAACTGGTGCAGACCTTCCGCCTCGCCGACATGCACGGCCAAAGTGCCTACGTCTATCGTTTCCTCGACGTGCTGCTCGACTTCTCGACCAAGCAGAGCAACCATTTGGCGGCGTTCATGGAATACTGGGAACGCAAGCAAGACAGCCTGTGCATTAACACGCCCAAAGGCGCACGGGCCGTTACGGTGACTTCGGTACACAAGTCGAAAGGACTGGAATACCCGGTGGTGATTGTGCCCTTCGCCGACTGGAACATGCACCCGCGCCCCACGGAAATCTGGTGGATGAGCCTCGACAAGAGCCGGTTGGCCTACGAATCGCCGTTCCTGAACGACTTGCCGCTGCTGGCCACGCCCGTTACGCCGAAAAAGGAACTGCTGCGCACGCCCCTGCGCGACCAGTACCAAGCCGACACCGAAAAGCATTTCATCGAAAACCTGAACATGCTCTACGTGGCCCTGACGCGGCCCACCGACCGGCTGTACCTGTTCAGTAGCAAGTACGAGGAGAAAAAAGGCGAGCAGGTCAGCGTGTCGCGGCTGCTGCACGACTACTTAGCGACCACCGCCAACTGGGATCCGCAATGCCCGCACTACATTTTGCACGAAGGCACGTTGAAGCCGACTCCGAAAACAGCCGCCGAAGCCGCCGAAACATTGGTGCTGCAAAGCACGCCCGTGGCCGACTGGCACCGCACAGCGCGGCTGCGGCGCATGGCCGCACGGCTGTTCGACACCGATACGCTTGACCGGGCCAACGACCCGCCCCGCCTGCTGGCCGAAGCCCTGCGCCGCCTCGAACACCGCGACGAACTGGACGTGTGCCTCGACCGGCTGGAGGCCGAGGGGGCTTTCGGAGCCGCCGCCCGCCCCGCCCTGCGCCGCGACCTGTTAGAACTACTGGCCCACCCGGCCTTGGCTCCGCACTTCGCCCCGGACGCGGGCCTGAAGCCGGTGAAAGACATCCTCTCGCGCCACACCCTGAACCTGACCCCGCCCGACCGGGTGATGGTAAGCGGCCAAGCAGTGACCATACTCGGCTACGTGACCCAAGACCCCACCGAAGACGACACCAAGGTGTTGTCGCGTTATGCCAAAGCCCTGAAACAGATGGGTTACGAACAAGTGGAGCAACTGATGGTGAACACACAGACGCTGGAAGTCATGGAAGCGACGACTGCGGCTGCTGAAATGACAAGACTATAAATCGGCAGGCGTTTTGGGCAAAAATTGCCCAAAACGCCCTCTGAATTCCGAATTCATAATTCTGAATTAAAATCGTACTTCAAAATGTCTGTTTCTCCCGCCAGCCGCATGAATTTGGTGCAGGAATACTACTTCTCCACCAAACTGAAAGAAATTGCGGCCATGCAAAGCCGGGGCATCCGGGTCATCAACCTTGGCGTAGGCAGCCCCGACTTGCCGCCCTCGCCCGAAGCCGTCGCCGCGCTGAACGAAGCCGCCGCCAATCCCAAGAACCACGCCTACCAAAGTTACATCGGCGTGCCCGCCTTGCGCGAGGCGTTTGCCGACTGGTACCGCATGTGGTACGGCGTTTCGCTGAATCCGGCCAATGAAATCTTACCCTTGGTGGGTTCCAAGGAAGGCATCATGCACATCGCCATGACCTACCTCGAACCCGGCGACGAAGTGCTGGTGCCCAACCCCGGCTACCCCACCTACCGCGCCGCCTCGCTACTGACCGGTGCCACGGTGGTGGACTATACGCTGGCCGAAACCAACGGCTGGCTGCCCGACCTATCGGCCTTGTCCCGAACCGACCTCAGCCGTGTGAAACTGATGTGGGTGAACTACCCGCACATGCCCACCGGGGCGCAGGCCACGCAGGCGTTTTACGAAGATTTGGTCAAATTCGGCAAGGCGCATAACATCTTGATTGTCAACGACAACCCGTACAGTTTTATCCTAAACGAACAGCCGTTGAGCATTTTGTCGGTGGAAGGGGCGATGGACATTGCCTTGGAACTGAACTCGTTGAGCAAGTCGCACAACATGGCGGGCTGGCGGGTGGGGATGCTGGCCGGAAACGCCCGGTTTGTGGCCGATGTGCTGCGGTTCAAGAGCAACATGGATTCGGGGATGTTCCTGCCCGTGCAACTGGCCGCCGCCCAAGCCCTGCGCAACCCGCCCGAATGGTACGCGAGCCTGAACCAAACCTACCGGCAACGGCAGCAAAAAGTGTTTGAACTGTTGCGGCTATTGGGCTGTGCGTTTGCCGAAAGTCAGCAGGGCATGTTCGTATGGGCCAAGGTGCCGCCCCGCTGGGCCGACGGCTACGCGTTGTCGGATGAGGTGCTGCAACAGGCCCACGTGTTCATCACGCCGGGCGGCATTTTCGGCTCGCAGGGCAACGGCTACATCCGCGCCTCGCTGTGCAGCGACGTAGCCGTTTTCGACGAGGCGATTGAACGGGTTGCGAAAGTGCTGTAAAAGCGACCAATTTCTGTGTTTTGTCTGTAGGTTTCAATTGTTTTACTGACGGGGTTTTAAGCAGTTTTTGCCCAAAACGCTTTTTGTATTGCCCGTCATTGCGAGGAATGGAGCGAAGCGGAATGACAAAGCAATCTCATTCCCACAGGCTCGGCCAACACGCTTCCCAAAGGCTCGGATCGGGACTGGTTGCGTCTGTGCCTGATGCCTTTGCCGAGCCTGTGGGAATGAGATTGCTTCGCCTCCACTTCGTTCCGGCTCGCAATGACGGATTCAAGGCAGCACGTTTTGAGCAAATTTCGCCCAAAACGTAGTCTGACCCCCGACAGGCTGGGGCATGCTTCTGACCTCTGACTTCTGAACTCTGACCTAAAATTCGTACTTCAAAAGATGGATCGGCGCACTTTCCTACAGGCCTCGGTTGCGGGCGGAGTCGGGTTGGCTTTGGGGCCTGTAGCGGCTTTGTCCGTCGAACGCCGCGCCACGCTGCCGGTGTGCGTGTTTTCCAAGCACCTGCAATGGACAGACAGTT
>JALOMD010000345.1 GCA_025455595.1 Cytophagales bacterium
TCGCTTTCGGGCATTTGTCCGGCGATGGTCAGCGTGTATTCTTCTGACCGTTGCCACGCTTGCAGGAATTCCTGACGAAAGGCATCGGCTTCGGTTTCGAGTTGGTTTTGCTTCCACTGGTGCGCCGAAAACAGAGCCGCGAACAACAGTAAAACGCCGCCTCCGAATCCTTTCCGGAAGACCGCCCTTGTGAATGGTTTGTGTGAACGTACAGAGGAGTTCATGGTTTTGTTTTTGGTGATTTTTGCTTGAAACGCTTGCAGGAAACAGGTTTTACTCTTTCTGTGAAGGCTGGGCCAAACCCATGATGTCCCATTTGCGCACGTACAACAAAGGTTTTTTAATACTGTGTTTCTCTGTATTGCCATTGTCGTGAAAAACCGTGATTACCGTCTCTTTGTCCGGGCAGTTGGGTTCGGCACAGTTCAGTTCAGCCACCAAAACCGTTGCTTCCTCGTCCAGTTTGAAATACTGTCGCGTCCACTCTTTGATGGCCTTTGTCGAATTGCGCCGAAACTCTTCGTTTTGATTGGGCAGAAGCATGGTTTTGTTGTTGTATTGTTCGATTGATGTTACGCTGCGTTTCAAGCGTTTTCTGATAAATTCTTGCGTTCAATCAATTGCCTATTTGATAACTGCCAGGTTTCAATATCAAAAAAGATACTATTCTTCACAGGAATTATTTTGCATTGGGTTTGCCGTTTTGGGCAAAAACGCCTGAAACGGCAACCACTTGTTTTCCACGCCAACCATAAAACACTATAACAACAAATCAATACAACCATTCATCCTTCCACCCGAATCGCCTTTTCCTCGTAATCGAAAAGCACCTTGCTCTCCGGCAATTGGTTCTTGACGACGTACTGCTGGACGAATTTGCGGCAGAAATCGGGCGTGATGCCTTTGAACCAGACGTTTTCGGGCATGGCAATCACCACGGGGCCGTCGTTGCAGCGGCCGTTGCAATAGGTCTTCGTGGTGTGTACTTGTGCCTCCATGCCTTCGTCGGCAATGTATTCACGGATTTTCTTGGTGCTTTCTTCCGCTCCGTTTTTGGTACACGTGCCGCCGTTGCAGATAAACAGATGTTTTTCAACTAAGGTTAGGTCTTTAATAGCCATTTGTTTCAGTTTTGAATGGTGGAATGAGGAAATGATTGAATGTTTCATCAAGGTTGCTTGCACGAAATGCGGCTCCGGTCAGACGCACAGCGTACAGATGTGTCTGTTCGCCGCGTTTTAAGCGTTTTTGCCTAAAACGACAATGAAAGCAGCTTGCTAATTGTACTTTGCCAATACTTTGTGTACTGGGAATTTCTAATTTACAACTTTGAACTTGGAGTTTTCGTTACAGACGTAAATTCAGCGATTTAAAATATTCCAATCAAAATGAACGATAAAGTTCCTCATCTTTTGAAAACAGCCAATCGTCTTCTCTTTTGGTGTGCAGCTCTGTACGGAGCCTATTCACTCTTCTTACTCATTGAGGTCTTAGACTTTTTATCAATGCTTCATAGCAAGCCGCCAGACTATCACCCGACCTATGACCTTGTCAATGTCACCTACTACATAGTTGAGATGATTGTATGCCTTGCGATGGTTTTCAGTTATTTGGCTCTATCGGTTGTACCCAAATCATGGAAGCCTGTGGTTTACACTTGTGTTGCTATTACCCTGTTTCGGATTGTAATGGTGTACTATCTGTATTTTTTCACTACGCCTGAGTACCGGTGGGTACCCTACATATACAAAAAAGCCAATGAACTAAGCCCACTTGTCAGAACGATGTTTTTGCCGACGCAAATCATACTCGGAGCGGTGTCTGCTTGGTTTTGGTGGAAGAATGGGCAAAAGATGCAGCCAAGCGACTGATGACACCACTGTAAACCACATTTTCCATAAAAGTCGCCTGTTGCCTACTTCTCTATCCTTGGCACCCATTCCAAATAAACCGCATTATCCTCACCGGGGTCTGTGGCACACAGACGGTTGTTTCGTTACGCTGCCGGTCTGTGTGCCACAGACCTCGGTGGTTGGATTTGTATCGGTGTTTTGGGCAAAAATTACCTAAAACACCTTTTTGCTGAAGTCTGCGGTCAACGATTTTTTACTCACGACTCACGACCCAAGACTTTTCTATTCAAACCACACAATCAGTAACATTGCGGCAATGCCAGCGCCGATGAAAACGCCTTGCGCCAAGTTGTGCCGAAAAGCCGGTTGGCGGTGCAATTCGGGAATCAAGTCGCAAGCGGCGATGTAAATGAAACCACCTGCCGCCACGGGCAACAGATACACAACGCCGCCGTCGAGCCACGTGCCTAACAGAAGCATGGCCACCGCACCCGCCACGCACGACAGTGCGCACAGGAAATTGTACCAAATGGCCTTTTTAACAGACATGCCACTGTAAATCAACGTACCTACGTCACCGATTTCTTGCGGAATTTCGTGTACAATCACGGCAATGGTAGTGGCCACGCCCGCCGCCGGACTCACCATGAAACTTCCGGCTATCAGCGTGCCGTCAATGAAATTGTGCATTGCGTCGCCAATCAGGTTCATGCGTGCCAGCGGACGTATTTCACGCGTCTCTTGTGACGGATAGATTTCGTGCTGGTGCCGCCAACGGATTACTTTCTCCAACAGGAAAAATAGGAAAATTCCGCCCAAAACGCTCAGCATCACGGCCAGTAGGTTTTGGGTGCGTTGGATGGCATCAGGCAGCAAGTGCAAGAATGCATCGCCCAACAGTACGCCTACCGACAGGCTGACCAAAAGCGGCACCAACCGTTGCAAAGTGGTTGTTTTGATAAACAAAGCGAAACCGCCCACCAGTGCCACAATGCTTACCAGCAAACTGCTCGACAGACTGTAAATCCAGATAGTCACCTGATTGAAGAAATGACGAATAATGAATGTGAAATGTTGAACAATGAACAGCTTGGAGACTGTTTGGGTTAGTTTTTCGGAAGCGAAAAGCCGCCTTTGCAGCCTGAAAATTCAAACAGTCTCTTGAACATTCAAAGACTCCGGCAACCGTGGTTTTGAAGTTTCCATTACGAAGGCGTTTTGGGCAATTTTTGCCCAAAACGCTTTTTTCAAATCGGCCACGCATCATTGAACTTGCCGCCGATTTGCATGAACGCGATTTCCTCCGGCGTACAGAGGCACATTTCCAACTCCTCGGCGATGATTCCCGATTCAAGGTCTTGCCCGATGAACACCAACTCGTTCATCCGGTCGCCGAACTGCCTGTCCCAGCGGCTCTCTATTGTCTTTTGGTTCTCTACAAACGACGCGTACCGGATACGTTCCGCAAACGCCATGCTGGCCCACCAAACCCCGGCACCCTCGGCCCGCAGGCTGCCGCCCGCTTGTCCCCAGTTCAGGGCTTGGTCGGGTCGTGAGGCCAGCCAGAACAGCCCCTTGCTGCGGATGATGTTGGCCGGCCAGTGTTCGTTGACATACGTCCAGAAACGCTCCGGGTGAAAGGGCCGCCGGTCGCGGAACACGAACGACGAAATGCCGTACTCGTCCGTTTCGGGCGTGTGCGTGCCGCGTTCCAGTTCGGCAATCCAACCGGCTGACTGCGAGGCTTTGTCATAGTCAAACAAGCCCGTGTTCAAAATGGTTGTCGGCGGCACTTGGCCGAAACGCGACGACACGATGCGGGCACCGGGATTGAGGCGTTTCAACACGGCTTGCAGTTCGGCCAGTTGGTTCGGTTTCACCAAGTCGGCCTTGTTGACGATGATGACATCCGCGAATTCGATTTGGTCGGTCAGCAGGTTCACAATCGTGCGGTGGTCGTTGGTGTCTTCGCTGAGGCGGCGGTCTTGCAGGGTTTCCACACTGCCGAAATCCTTGGCAAAGTTCAGCGCGTCCACCACGGTCACCATCGTGTCAATGTACGCAAACCGCGACAGGTCAACGCCGTTGGCTTCGTCGGTGAACGAGAACGTCTGCGCCACCGGCACCGGCTCGGAAATGCCCGTGCTTTCGATGAGCAAGTAGTCGAAGCGGTTTTCTTTCGCGAGCTTTTCCACTTCGAGCATCAAATCCTCGCGCAAGGTACAGCAAATGCACCCGTTCGACATTTCCACCAGCTTTTCCTCGGTGCGCGACAGCACATTCTGCTGGTTCACCAACTGCGCATCTACGTTTACTTCGCTCATGTCGTTCACAATCACGGCTACTTTCAGTCCTTCTTTGTTGTGCAACACGTGGTTCAGGAGCGTTGTTTTTCCTGCCCCGAGGAAACCGCTCAGCACGGTCACGGGGAGTTTCTTGGTTTTTTGGAGGTTCATGGACGGAGGTTTCTTGCAATAAGACTGCAATTTACGGCAAACATGAATTAAGTGCAACTTTGTTGCAAAAGTATTTTGGAGACCGGAACATCGATTCCGCAATGCGGAAAGGGGAGGTTTTCGGATTGGGGAGTTCAGGGCGTGGGGCGTTTTGGGCGTTTTTCACCAAATTTGCCTAAACAGGTTGCAGACCTGTTTCTTTGCGTACTTTGCGGGAACCTTTGCGCCTTTGCGTGAAAGATTTCGTTTCTCGTAAGGCACGCAAAGATGAGTACAACTTAACTGACCACTCTATGTGACTGTTTAAGATTTTCTGTTTTGGGTAAAAAATGCCCAAAACGTCCGTCTGTAGGGGCGGGGCTTGCCCCCGCCCTTGTTTCCCACAGGTACGGAT
>JALOMD010000346.1 GCA_025455595.1 Cytophagales bacterium
AGGCACGCAATGAATAACATTCTTTTCATGGCTGACATGTTTGCAAATGGATTTGAGTGAAGTGGTAGATTTTGGTTCGGCAGCGGTGCATGCGCCGCCAGTCGGCAAGTCCGCTTTCAAAAACCAGACCAACTCCATTTCCAAGCTGTTACTTGTCTCAAAAAAACATTCGCATTGCTTGCCGAATCATGCGCTGTTGGCGTTTTAAGCGTTTTTCGCCCAAAACGCCACGAAAACAAAAAAACGCTTGCAGGAAGCAAACCCTGCAAGCGTTGCGTGAGAGGAGAGTTGTGTCGTTCAAAATGAGCCAGTAAGCCAATAGCTAACAGCCAAAAGCTCACTCGCACGGAACGGCAGCTACCGCGCAGTTTTCAGGAGCGGGCAGCGAAGTGTCAAGCAAACGCACGCTTTTCACAAAACGCGGCTTGTAGTATTTCGAGTCAATGGTTTCGATGGAGATGCCCCGGTTTACGGAGGCATGGATGAAGCGGATTTTCTCGCCCTTGTCCGAAATCACGATGCCTACGTGACCTACGACGCGGCTCTTGGCGTTGCGGCCTTTGAAAAAAATCAAGTCGCCTTTCCGGATTTCGTCGGTGTTCACGGCCTTGCCCGCCACGGCTTGGCCGTAAGAAGTGCGCGGCAGACTGAAACCGAACTGTGAAAAAACGTAGGACGTAAAGCCGGAACAATCGAAGCCTTTTTCAGAGCGGCCGCCTGACCGGTAGGGTACGCCGAGGTAGTTTTTGGCGTAGGTCACAAGGTTGTCGAGCAAGAAAACCGCAGGCGGGGTGCTTTCGACGGGGCTGTCGGTTTGCGGGTTGGCAATGGTGTCGCTCAGGATTATGGGCAAGTCCAGCAGGTCTTGCACAGGAAGGGGTTTAGCGGAAGCGACTGCGTGAACGGAAGAAACGGTAGCAAACAGGCTTAGTGCCAGTAAAAATACTCTCATAACAACGAATCAATTGAGTGTGGCAAAGCAAACCTCCGTGGTTCGCTTGCCGGTTTATACGGGCCTCGGTTTGTTTCGATAGAAGCTGGGTTTGAGCGTGGTGTAAGGTACGTAAAAGAGGCGGCGGGCGTTTCGCACAAATGCCGGAAAAAACCGACGTTTTTGCATCAAGTATTACACGCCGCCGCATCCGCTACGATTGCAGGCGGACGTTCGCAGGCTAAGAAAACAAAACAGACTGATAACCAAGGGTTTGAATGAAACCGAAGCCTTGTTTGCGGGAGAATTTGACGGGAATCTGTTGCCGTTCGGGCAAGAATCGGAAACGGCATTCACAGCTAAAAATGCAACAGACTGGTTTGCAGTCTGTTGCAAGAATGGGCGAAACCTTACATGAAACAGGTTTGAAGGGAAGTCGGAAAGAGCGGTGCGGCGGTTACTTTTTAACCGTTGCCGGGCATCGGCTGCGCGGCACGGCCATCCGGCGACAAGCGGCCAGTATCAAGTATCCAGAAATCTCAGTACCAAAGCACGCCCTGATCCACTTCGGTGGCCCAAGCGTGCAGGCCGCCTGCCAGCAGGTACAGGTTGTCAAAGCCGTGGGTGCGGGTTAGGTAGTCAACGGCCAGCGTGCTGGCTTGCCCGTGGTGGCAATACACAACAACCGGCACTTGGCGCGAAAGCCTGCCGTGTTCGGAGGATAGCATTTGGAGCGGGATATTCAGGGCCTTTTTGATGAATCCGAGACGGTACTCGGCCGGTTCTCGCACATCCAAAAGCTGAAGCGGCTCGTCGTTTGCCAATAGCTCCTTAAGTTGAAGTACGGTGATTTCTTGAAATTCCATGAGGCTAAAAAATGGTGGTGTTCGCAAAAAACGATAACAATAATAAGGAAATAATGTTTAATTTTTGCAACATTTTTATATTTTTTTTAACGAATCCGCTAAAACACCTTTTGAAAATGCGCACACTCAATGAGAAGGCAGCTTGTTTTCAAGGCTTTTGCCTCGACAAACCAAAGCAGCACCTTCATTCGGTCTATCGTACAGAAGTGATGCCGTAAGCCTGTCCTGTATTCGCGTTTTGGGCAAAAATCGTTTGAAACGCCCGCGCAACCTTCATAGGGTTCAAAACCCTATGAAGGTTTGTCCGCACGATGCCGTTTTGGGCAATTTTTGCCCAAAACGGCAACTGTCAGGCATTTCGCATTTTTCCTTGGGCGGGTTCCTCAATCATTTGACAGCACCGACCATACGGGGCCGCCCGAACAGGTCGCGGCGGACGGTCGCATTCATGCCTGCCGTACGGAAAAGGTCGGCGGTCTGCTCGGTGAGGTGTTCGTTTGCCTCCACGAAACAACTGCCGCCGGGCGAAAGGCGTTTTGAGCAAAAAAGGGCGATTTTGCGGTAGAAAACCAACGGGTCGTTGGCGGGGACAAACAGGGCGGTGTGCGGCTCGTGGTTCAGCACGTTGGGACGCATGTCGTTTTTTTCAACAGGCGTGACGTAAGGCGGGTTGCTCACTACTACATTGAACGCACCGGGCAAAGCGGCCCATGCATCTTCCGATAGGAAATCAGCTTGGACGAAGCATATTTCCGCCCCGTGCCGCTCGGCGTTTCGGCGGGCAACCGCCAAGGCACCGGGCGACACGTCCACGGCCCAGACCTCGGCTTGCGGCAATGCCGAGGCCAGCGTAACGGCAATGCAGCCGCTGCCGGTGCCCACGTCGAGCAGGCGCAACGGGCCGTCGGGCACGTTTTCCTGCACCCAAGCCGCCAGTTCCTCGGTTTCGGGGCGGGGTATCAATACGTTCTTGTCCACCTGAAACAAACGTCCGCAAAAATCGGCCTCGCCTGCCACGTACTGCACCGGCTCGTGGCGCAGCAGCCGGGCAATCCACCCTTCAGCCGCTTCGGCGAAATCTTCCTTCAGGTCGGCTCCGGCCAGTATTTGGCTGCGGCTGAGTTTTGCCTGCGTTTCAAGCAAATACAAGGCAATGCTCCGCGCCTCGTCCGCGTCGTAGAGCGGAAGGATGGCGTTGAAAATCCGGTCGTAGAGCTGGCGGGAAGACAAGTCGAAGTACAAATTTAGGTCAGAGGTCAGAGGCGTTTTGGGCAAACCCGCCTGCCGGACGGGCAGGAACGAAGATACCGCATTCGGCGGTATTGCTCAAAACGCTTTGTCCCGGCTTCAGTCGCGAAAACCACCAAAAACCAATGACCTGTGGCTAACGAGTAACCACCACTTTCCGCGTGCCGAGCAGTTGTCCGCTGTTGACGAGGCGCACCAGATAAACGCCTTGCGGCTGGCGGATTGTGAGGGGATTTTCGCCTTGTGCCAGGGAAGCAGTCTCCAGCAAGCGTCCGTGCAGGTCGTAAAGTTGGGCTTGCAGCGGGCCGTCGGCGGCCGAGACGTGTATGGTTACTTGGCCGCCAACGGCCGGATTGGGGTACAGATCGAAAACGCCGGTTTTTTTGCTAAAACGCACGGCCCGGATGTTAAACACCTCCGTATGTCCGTCGAAATCGGTTTGGCGAAGGCGGTAGTAAGACAGCCCAGCCTGTGGGCTTTTGTCTTCGTAGCGGTACTGCCGGGGCAGGTTGCTGTTGCCCGCTCCCGGCACTGTGCCAACGGCGGTGAAACTCTTCCCGTCCGTTGACCGCTCCAGCGTGAAATGACTGTTGTTGAGTTCGAGGGCGGTTGTCCATTCGGCCAATACGCCGGTTTCGGTGGCTTTGGCCGTGAACGAAAGCAGCGTGACTGGCAATGCCACCAAGCTGCAAAAACCAGCGGTGGAACTGACGCAACTGCCGACGACAATCGGCCCTGTGCCGCTTCTCGCGGCACCGTTGCCAGTGGTCAGGGTCCCGTTCACTCTCAATGTGCCGTCCACGATGAAAGTGGGATTGTTTTGTGTCGTCAGATTACCGTCCACTTGGACAAGGCCGGTGCCGCTGATGTTCAGTACGGCTCCGTTTCTCAGGTCGATGTTGCCCCTGATGGTCACGCTGCCGTTTACAATCAGCCGCAGGTTGTTGTCGGCCTCCAAATTTCCCCAAATGACAAGGTTGCCTTCTACGGTGATGATGCCGCCGTTGGGAGCCGTAAAATTACGGGCATTGCCCGCGCCGCTGCTCCCAACATTCAGAGTACGGCCTGACGCAACGGTCAGGGTGTTGTTGTTGCCGAACGCCACATTGCCCACTGTGTAGTCGGATGCGGCGGCGGGTATGGTCACGTCAACGTTATTATTGAAATCCACATCCTCGCCAATCACATCGGCAATATTGCCGCCTTGCCATATAGACGGATTGTCCCAGTTGCCGTCGCTTTGGATAGTGCGGGTCTGTGCTACGGCAACAGAACACAGAAGCGAGATACACAAGCACAGCAGCAGGGAGGAGCGAGTCGTTTTCATGGCAAAAAAGACAATGGAAAGATAAAACTTGCACGCCTGCAATATATAATTTCTACTTAATAAAATGGTAAATGACAAGTGTTTTTACTTAAAATCTGCGGCAGCAGTTTACAAACCCCTGATAAACTGCGGTTTGCTTGCTAAAAAGTGGCCTTGGCGCGTGTTGCATTTTTGGAAAAAACTGCCAAAACGCAACAACAGGTTACATGTGTACGGGGGCAAAATCCGCAAGGAACGAACAGCCTTTGCACTGATTCGGGCGGTTGCAGCCCGACGGGTATTCGTGCCGATTGCGAGATTTGCGTTTTGGGCAAAAAATCGCAAAAGTCGGCAAAAAATCGCAAAAGTCGGCGTAAATTGGCTGCGGTTTTGCAATGGTCAGTTAC
>JALOMD010000347.1 GCA_025455595.1 Cytophagales bacterium
CAGCAAGAACGGCCTCACGGCGGGCTTGCAGTTCAAGGATTTGCTCAGCAGCATGTTCAGCGGCTCCGACTTCGGCAAAGACGACTTCGACGAAGACGAGGACGAGGATTTCGGCCGCCGCCGCAAACGGTGACGGCAGAGGTCAGAGTTAAGAGGTCAGAACCATGATTGGCTTCGCCGAACTGACGTTTCGTAGGATTAAAGGATTGCCTTGATTGAAAAGCGGACAATCGTGTTAATCCTTTAATCCTACGAAACGTCAGTTCGGCGAAGCCAATCATGGTTCTGACAACACTACGCTACGTTTTGAGCAAAAATTGCCTAAAACGCTTGTAGAAGATTTTCTTACGAATTGCTGCTGGTTGAGGGTGTTTTGTTAAAAGTCTTTTGAATTTTCGCTGACGACTACCGACTTTGTACCTATCCTGAATTAGAAAATGGTTGTAGCAGAGAAAGAAATCGGTTTGGAGCATCTGCTCAAAAAACGCGACACGCTGATTATAGTGGCGGGTAGCTTGGAGGAATTCTATGCCTTGGGCGAACAAAAAGCGGATTTTATTCAAGGGTACATTTACATACAAATGGGTGCAAGCGTAACACACGAACGACTCTATAGCAAAATTTTCTTGCAGTTAGGTCTTTTTATTGTTCAGAACCAGTTGGGAGAGATTTTCGGCTCACGCCTGTCGGTGGGCATTACGGACGACTACCATCCCGAACCGGACATCTTTTTCGTAGGCAAAGACAATCCCGGCAAATACGTCAACGACCGCTTCGACGGCATCCCCGACTTGGTGATTGAAATCATCTCGCCCTCCACACGGAAATTGGATTTGGATGAAAAACGCCCGCTGTACCAAAAGCATCGCGTGCCGGAAGTCTATTTTGTGGATGCAGCCAAAAAACTGGTCATGATTGACGTGCTCGAAGACGGAGACTATGTCTCGCTCTCCCTGCGAGACGGCACGTTTGCCAGCCGGGTGCTGCCCGGCTTGACGTGGGAGATTGAAAAAATGTACAATGGCTGATATTAAAAAGTCGCGGGTCTTGCGTCTTTGGTCTTGAGTGACTGATACTGATTGTCCACGGACTGAAAGCGTTTTGGGCGAAATTTGCTTAAAACGCTGCTGGCTCTATAATTTTCAACAGAATTGTGACACAAAAAAAGACTGACGGATTCGATTTCCGTCAGTCTTTTTTTGTGTCAAGAGTTTGTGATTATGCCAATTCCTAATTCTGCATTCGCAATTCTGAATTGTTATTACGGCATCGTTCCAAACACATAGTCCCACAACGGCGACGACACGCCGAACGCTTTTTTGCCGTCTTTGTAATGATGCACACTGTGGTTGATCCACAACTGCTTGAAACGGTTTTTGGGCGGCGCGTAAGCGTGCGTGATGTAGTGGACGAACAGATAGCCCGCGTAACCCAGCACAAAGCCCGGCAGGAAAGCAAACGCGTATTTGTTCATCAGCAAGTAGCTGAGGCCCAGCAGGACAAACGCCAGCGTAATGCTAATGATAGGCGGCATGGCGAGCCGCTCTTTGTCTTTTGGATATTCGTGGTGAACGCCGTGCATGGTGTATTGCAGCTTGGCCCGGGTGGGGGTGTGCGTGCTCATGTGAAACACGTAGCGGTGCATCAGGTACTCGGCGAGGGTGAAAGTGAGCAGACCCGCAAAAAACAGAACGCCGATGAGCCAAACCGGCAGCATAGCCATGCGGAAAGCGTAAACCAGCAAGCCGATAGCAAAGAGGACGAAAATCGTGATGGGAACGGCAATGTGCGTGCGGGTGAGCCGTTCCAGAACCGGGTTGTCGAAAAGTTGTTTTTTGCCCGCATGTTTGGGCTTGACAGTTAATGGCGGATTTGTTTGCATAAGCTCAGTTGTTTAAGGGGTTGCATACCTGATCTTTTCCAAGAACCAAAAGCGAAACGCCTAAAAAACCGTACCTGCACTTTCTTTCCGTTGTGTCATCTTGTAGCGACTGACTTCGGACTCAGTTGCATAGACAATTACTCGTTTTGTTTAACGTATAAGGCAAATTTTTGGTGTGTTATGTAGAGGTTAATTTTCGGGTCTGTTTCAGACAAATTTCTGACGGGTCGCCTTTGTTACAGATTTTTCAGAAAATATACAGAGGCTTTTCGTCGTACTGGAATTCATCAAAAAACGCCCAAAACGTTTTCGAATACGAAAGCGTTTTGGGCGTTTTTTGATGAAAAGTGCTTGCGTCTCCTGCACGAAAAAACACGGGAAGACGGCTGCTACGGGTTTTGGTTTGACAGACCAGTCAAGATTTTAGTCAATGTATTTTGGCATCAAATAACTGGCTGTAGGTTAATGGCCCGGCTTTCTTCTATGATGCGTTGATAGTAAGCCTCGTAACGCGGCAAAATGGCGGAAATATCGAACTCGGCGGCCCGCTGCTTGGCTTGTGTCTTGAACGCAGGCAAGTTGGCTTCGTCAAGGATGTAGAGGGCGTTCTTAACCATGTTTTCCACATCACCCACCGGACTGATGAAGCCGGAATAGCCGTCCACGTTGAGTTCAGGCAGGCCGCCCGCGTCAGACGAAATCACCGGAACCTCGCAGGCCATGGCCTCCAAAGCGGCCAAACCGAAACTCTCTTTCTCCGACGGCATCAGGAACAGGTCGCACACCGACAGCACTTCTTCCACGGCATCCAGCTTTCCCAAAAACCGCACGTCGTCGCCCAGGTTCAGGTGCCGACACATGTTCTCAATGTGTGCCCGCTCCGGCCCGTCGCCCACGAGCAACAGTTTGCTGGGGATTTTTTTCCGCACTTCGGCAAACACTTTCACCACATCGTCCATCCGTTTCACCTTGCGGAAATTCGACGTGTGGATGAGCAATTTTTCGTTGTTCGGGGCAATGGCCGTCTTGAAGTGTTCTTTTTTCTGCTTGCGGAACCGCTCCAAGTCAATGAAGTTCGGAATCACCTCGATTTCGCGGCGAATAGCAAAATGCCGATAGGTGTCTTTTTTCAAATCCTCCGAAACGGCCGTCACCCCGTCCGACTCGTTGATGCTGAACGTGACCACCGGCTCGTAGGAAGCGTCTTTGCCCACCAGCGTGATGTCGGTGCCGTGCAGGGTGGTCACCACCGGGATGCGGATGTCGTAGGTGCGCAGGATTTGCTTGGCCATGTAAGCCGCCGACGCGTGCGGAATGGCGTAGTGTACGTGCAACAAGTCCAGTTGCTCGTATCGCACCACGTTCACCATCTTGCTCGCCAAGGCGAGTTCGTAGGGCGGATACTGGAACAGCGGGTAGGTCGGGATGGAAACCTCGTGGTAAAAAACGTTTTCGTTGAAAAAATCGAGGCGGGCGGGCTGTGTGTAGGTGATGAAATGCACCTTGTGGCCTTCTTTGGCAAGTGCTTTGCCGAGTTCGGTTGCCACCACGCCGCTGCCGCCAAAAGTAGGGTAACAGACGATGCCAATTTTCATTCGATTGAAGCGGTAGATGTTTACTGAGAACAACGATTGCCTTCCGAAAAAGTTCGGCAACGGCTGTAGCCGTTATGTAGCATAATATTTCCGTAACACAACATGAGTGTTGCGCTATAACGTTTTAAGCAATTTTCGCCTAAAACGCCGAATTGTCTGAACCATGATTCGTAGGATTCAAAGATTACCCTGATTAGCCGTTTTTACCAAGGAAATCCTTTAATTCAACGAATCATGGTTCAGACAGCGGCGTTTTGGGCGAAAATTGCCCAAAACGCCTTATTTTTGCGGCCTTATTTCAACCTGTGCAACTTGTAGCCTGCAACTTGTAACCATTCAGCCATCCGCGAATCCCGCTGCTTTCATGCAATTCATTGACGACCAATACCGCATCCAAGGAATACCCGTAACCGACATTTGTCGCGAGTTCGGCACGCCGCTTTACGTTTATGATGCCGACGTGATTGTACGGCAAATCAACAACCTTAAGGAAGCCTTCGCCGGAATGCCGCTGCGCATCAAGTTTGCGTGCAAGGCTTTGTCAAACGTGTCGGTGCTGCGGCTGATGCAAACGCAGGGCATCGGCATTGACGCGGTTTCGGTGGCCGAGGCGCGGCTGGCCTTGGCGGCGGGCTTCCGGGCGGGCGACATTACGTTTACGTCAAACGGCGTGGATTTTGCCGAAATTGCCGAGGCGGTTGAATTGGGCCTGAGCATCAACCTGGACAACCTGCCGATGTTGGAGAAATTCGGTGCGGCTTACGGCGGCTCGGTGCCGTGCTGCATCCGGTTCAAGCCGGGCATCCGGGCGGGCGGCAACGCCAAAATCCAAGTGGGACACAACCGATCCAAGTTCGGCGTGCCGCTGGCGATGCTGCCGGAGTTGCAAAAGCTGATTGAAAAATATAGACTGAATATCAACGGGTTGCACGTACATTCCGGCTCCGACATCTTGGATGCCGAGGCGTTTACACAAGGTGCGGAGGTGCTGTTCGGCATCGCCAAAAACTTTCCGAACCTTCGTTTCATTGACTTCGGCGGCGGCTTCAAAGTGGCCTACCGCAAAGGTGACAAAACCACCGACATGCCCGCGCTGGGCAAGCGGCTGTCGGCGGCATTCCGGGCGTTTTGCGACGAATACGGCCGCGAACTCGAAATGTGGTTTGAGCCGGGCAAATACTTGGTGAGCGAAAGCGGCGTGCTGCTGGTGACGGCCAAC
>JALOMD010000348.1 GCA_025455595.1 Cytophagales bacterium
CACGCGAGCCTTGGGAAGAGCCGCCCTCACCCCCGGTCTCTCTCCCGTGGGGAGAGGGGTGAAAAAGCCGAGCCTGTAACGAACAGATTGCCGCGCCTCCGTTTCACTCCGGCTCGCAATGACTGATAATACAAAAGCGTTTCGGGCGTTCCCGCCTATTGCGGGATTTACAATTTTTGCCCAAAACGCTTTTCGCCCCGAAGGGGGCACAAGACCCCGGCACAGGGCATCGCCAAGAGAAAACGTCACAAATGCAAATAATACGGCTTCATCAGTTGCGTAAACGCTTCGGTGTACGTTCCGTTTGCGGCCGTCTTGATGTACAAATCTGTTGATTTAGCAAAATTTACAGAGAAAGAATACGCCGTAATGGCGCGGATTTGCTTGCCGCCGGTGTAATCGAACAGGCGCAGTTCGTGGTGCTTGTGCAGTCCGTTGTCGCGGCAATGTTGTTCCAACAACGTGCTTTCGTGCGGTGGCAGCAGGCACCAAAACGCGCCGTCGGGTTGCAGCAGTTGTTTCACCACGTCCGCCAGTTCGTCCAACCGGAGGCCGTCGCCGTGCATGGCGAGGTTCTGCGCCGCTTGCGACCGCCGCAGGTGCTGGCTGAAAAACGGCGGATTGCAGACAATGAAATCGTACTGTTCCCGAACCGACCCGGCAAACGCCTTGATGTCGGCATGGAAAATACGGATGCGGCCGGCCCACGGGCTGGCCGCTGCGTTTTCGGCCGCTTGGGTGGCGGCGGCTTCGTCCAGTTCAACCGCATCAATGGCAGCCGTGGTGCGTTGGGCCAGCATCAAAGCCAGCAGTCCTGTGCCCGTGCCAATGTCCAGAATGCGCGTGGCCCGGCTGGCATCGGCGTAAGAACCCAGCACGCACGAGTCGGTGCAGACTTTCATGGCGCACCGGTCTTGTTCGACACGAAATTGCTTGAACTGAAAATAGCTGTTGGGCAAAGCGGGAATGAAGGTCAGAGTTCAGAAGTCAGAGGTCAGAAAAAAGTAGGCAGTGGCAGTGGCGGTCGGCGGAGAATGAGAGGCGTTTCGGGCAAAAATCGCTTAAAATGCAGACAACAAGCGGATTGAACGGACAAAAATCCGTTTTTTATCCGTTTCGTCCGTCCGATCCGTGTGCTATTTTTTCAACCCGCACCCGGACATTTGGCTTCTTGGACGATACACCATATTTTTTGTTATATTTGGGCAGGTAATTGTGTTTTTCTAATGCGTTTTGGGCAAAAATCGTTCAAAACGCTGTTTGTCTGAACCTTGATTCGCAGGATTAGAGGATTACCTTGATTCACAGTTACTCAATCATGTTAATCTTTCAATCCTACGAATCAAGGTTCTGACGACTGACTATCAACAACTTTGCAATGAAAAGAAGAAACGCACTGAAAAGTGTGGCCTTGGGCGTGGGAGCCTTGGCCGGACTGCCCGCTTGGGCCAACGGCTGGAACCGCGACACCGTGCGCCAAACCACGCCATTGCTGTCGCCGCGCCAAGACCAACTGCTGGCCGAAATCGCCGAGGCCATCATCCCGACGACCGACACGCCCGGAGCCAAGGAACTCGGCGTGCACACGTTCATCCAAAAAATGGTGGCCGACTGCTACGAACCCAAGGCGCAGGCTACATTCTCCAAAGGTCTCGAAACGCTGGAAGCCACGGCGCAACGCACGCTGGGCAAATCGTTCGCCGCCGCCGATGCCGCGCAACGCACCAGCCTGCTCAAGACGCTGGAAACCGATGCCGAGGCGAAGGGCTTTTTCCAAATGGTCAAAAACCTGACCATCCGGGGCTACCTCACGTCTGAATATGTGATGACCAACCTGACCGGCTTCCAAATGGCTCCCGGCTACTACAAAGGCTGTGTGCCGGTGAAGAAGTCGTAAGTCGTAAGTGGTAAGTTGCGTTTTGGCTGTTTTTTGCCCAAAACGCAACTGTACAGAGAATATAGAAATATCTGTACCAAAAGTGAGATTTATAGAAAATCGCAAACGTCCGTTTTAAGCAAAATTTGCTCAAAACGCTTTTAGGACTTTCGCTTTGTAGCGGCTCTGCCAAGCAGAGTCGCGTTTTTTCTTCGCGTCCTTGCGTCTTGGCGGTGAAAAACCAACCGCAAGGGCGCAAAGGCGCAAGGAAATTCCGCGATAATTGGTGCCAGCGAAAGTCATAGCTTTGTCAAGGTTCATTCAAACATTCTGTCATTCAAAATCGAATTCGTAAATCGTACTTCGTACTTCAAAATGGGAGATGCAAAAAAACAAATGACTTACGATGCCATTGTCATCGGGTCGGGCATATCGGGTGGCTGGGCGGCCAAGGAACTGTGTGAAAAAGGCTTGAAAACCCTCGTGCTGGAACGCGGCCGCGACGTGCGCCACGTGACCGACTATCCGACGGGCATGATGAACCCGTGGGAGTTTGAGCACCGCAACCAACTGCCGCTGGAAATCAAACAGCAGAATCCCATCATCAGCAAGTGCTACGCATTCTACGAAGGTACCACGCACTTTTTCGTCAAAGATGCCGAGCATCCCTACGTGCAGGAGAAGCCCTTCGACTGGATACGCGGCTACCAAGTGGGCGGCAAGTCGCTGATGTGGGCGCGGCAGACGCAACGTTGGAGCGAATACGATTTCCAAGGCCCGGCCCGCGACGGATTTGCGGTGGACTGGCCCATCCGCTACGCCGACATCGCCCCGTGGTACAGCTACGTGGAGAAGTTCGCGGGCATTTCGGGCAACAAGGACGGCCTGCCGCAACTGCCCGACGGCGAGTTCCTGCCGCCGCACGAGTGGAACTGCGTGGAAAAACACTTCAGCCAGCAAATGGCGAAGCACTACAAAGGCGGCCGACCGGTGATCATGGGCCGGGCCGCGCACATCACCCAGCCCAAGCCCATCCACTTGCAGCAAGGCCGGGCGCAGTGCCAACGCCGCGAAATATGCGAACGGGGCTGTCCGTACGGCGGGTATTTCAGCTCCAATTCGTCCACCATTCCGTGGGCCATGAAAACCGGCAAAATGACGCTCCGGCCCCACTCAGTGGTGCATTCGATCATCTACGACGAGCAAAAAGGCCGCGCCACCGGCGTGCGGGTGATTGATGCCGAAACCAAGCAGATGACCGAGTTTTACGCCCGCATCATTTTCGTCAACGCGGCTGCCCTGAACACCAACCTGATTCTGCTCAATTCCACGTCAAACCGTTTTCCCAACGGCCTCGGCAACGACAACGGGCTGCTGGGCAAGTACGTGGCTTTCCACAACTACCGCGCACGGGTTTGGGCCGAATACGACGGCATGTTGGACTCGACCACCGAAGGCAAGCGGCCCAACAGCCCGTACATCCCGCGTTTTCGCAACGTGTTCAAGCAGGAAACCGACTTTCTGCGCGGCTACGCAGCGGGTTTCGGGGCGGGGCGCGGCAGCCATACCAAGCAAGACGGCATCGGGGCCGACCTGAAGGCGAGCCTGTTGAAACCGATTCTCGGCGGCTGGTACGTAGGTTCGCACATGATGGGCGAAACCATTCCGAAGGAAACCAACTTCGTGGCCCTTGACCCGAACCAGAAAGACCCGTTCGGCATTCCGCAACTGCGCGTGTCGGTGGACTACGACGACAACGACGAGAAGATGGTGAAAGACTACCTGGCGCAAATGACCGAGATGTTCACCGTGGCCGGGTTCAAGAACATCCAGTCCAGCGACTCGAAGCAGGCTCCGGGGCTTGACATCCACGAGATGGGCGGTGTGCGAATGGGCAAAGACCCCAAGACCTCGCTTTTGAACAAGTGGAACCAACTGCACGCGTGCAAAAACGTGTTCGTCACCGACGGCGCGTGCATGACTTCAACATCCACGCAAAACCCCTCGCTGACCTACATGGCCCTCACCGCCCGTGCCGTTGACTATGCGGTGAAGGAAATGAAGAAAAACTTAATTTAGAATTCAAGATGTAAGTTGTGCTTAGATTTGTCGAAAATTGCTCAATATATACTACCAGCGTTTTGGGCAAAAAACGGCCAAAACGCTGCAAAAACAAACCGTCATTGCGAGCCACGTAGCGAAGCGGAGTGGCGCGGCAATCTGCCGCCGATAGCCGCGCGAGCCTTTGGGAAGCGTGTTTTCCGAGCCTGCGGTTGAGAGATTGCCACGGCGTTCCGCTTTGCTACACGCCTCGCAATGACGGATATTTCCAATAGGCGTTTTGGCCGTTTTGTGCTTAAAACACTTCTGCATTCTGACTTCCGACCTTAATTCGTACTTCCTATCGTGTCTCGCAACCCTTACGCCGTCGCACTGGCATTGGTCACCAGTCTGTTTTTTCTGTGGGGCATTGCCCACAACCTGAATCCCATTTTGATTCCGCACCTGAAAAAAGCCTGCCAACTGACCGATCTGCAGTCGGCGTTCATAGATTCGGCTTTCTTCATCGGCTATTTCGTAATGGCCCTGCCCGCCGGTGTCTATATGAAGCGGTTCGGGTACAAGTCGGGCATCATCGCCGGGCTTGTGGCCTTTGCCGTGGGAGCGTTTTTGTTCTATCCGGCGGCCGAGACGCGGCAGTACCCGCTGTTTCTGTTCGCGTTGTTCGTCATCGCCAGCGGACTGACCTTTCTCGAAACCGCCGCCAACCCCTACGTCACCGCCCTCGGTGATGCGGACACAGCTACGCAGCGGCTCAA
>JALOMD010000349.1 GCA_025455595.1 Cytophagales bacterium
ACCAACGAACGGTTCACCAAGTCAATGGACTGTGCGGCCGGAATGCCCAGAAACAGCAAAATAGTGATAAGGCCGCGCGGAGCAATGAACAACAGTGGCAACAGCGGATAGCCCATGAGCCGCAGGGTTACGGCCCGTACCAAAAACACGAGGCAAACCACGTTGGCCGCCCACAGCAGCGTGTCGGGGTTCAGGATTTCGGACGTTTCGAGCAGGTAGCCGAACAGCAGGAAAAACAGCGACCGGATCAGGAACGTTGCCTCGCCGGTCACTTCCTTGAAACGTTCCACCTCCTTGGCGAGTTGCGTCGGCCGCAGGCGTTGTATCCACGGCACGCGCCGCATTTCCTCCAAGTTGCCGAGGAAAAGCCCGTAAGCCAAAATGAAGATCAAGGCGGGCAAGTGGAACATTTTGGAAACGGCGTAGATCAAAATGGTGAGGATGATGATCGGCCCGAACTTGATGTGGTGGTCGATGCGGCCGAGCAGAAAAGCCAGCCCCAACGTGGCCGCAAACGAAATCGCCGTGACCAGCAGCATCTCGGTGCCGAAATGCTTGAATGCTTGCCAGTCAATGCGTTGGTGCAGGGCCATGAAGTTGAAAAACACCACGCCGAGAATGTCGGACAGGCTGCTTTCGTACGTGACGAATTCACGGTCGGTGGCCGCCAAATGGCGGGCACTGGGAATGGCGATGGCACTGCTGATGACGCACAGCGGAATGGCGTTGGTAAGGCAGTCTTTGAACGAGTAGCCGCCGAAATACGCAAAGGCGTAGGCCAGCGCAAAAGATGCAACCAGCAAGGGCACAAACGCCATCAGAAACGACCGGCCCACCAGCCCGAACTTCGAGCGGTTCAGTTCCAGTTCCAGCGACCCTTCGAGGACAATCAAAATCAGGCCGATGGTGCCCAGCACCGGCAAAGCCGGCGTGAAGTCGGGCAGGTGTGTCTCAAAGGCGTTTGCCACCCGGCGCACCGCCCAGCCCAACAAGAGCAGCAAAATCACCGACGGGATACGCGTTTTCGGTGCCGTAAGATCGAAAACATAGGCAATGAGCAACAGCAGGCAAATGGCAATGACAAGGGTCATGGAAGTTCGTTTTACGTTTTGCCGTCCACCGTTTCACACCGGGCGTTTTGGGCAAAGGCCTCACCCCCAACCCCTCTCCCAAGGAGAGGGGAGTTTTAGAGGTTGTTTAAAATCCGGTTTGTCCGGTGCGTTTTGGGCGAAAAAAGCTTAAAACGCCCGCTTGTTGTCTTTTACGAGCCTGCGCTTCCGGTCATCCCGCAAGGCGGGAAGACCTGCGTTGAAAAAAAGCGTTTTGGGCAATTTTTGCCCAAAACGCAACCCTCAAAACCGAATTTTAAACAACCTCTAAAACTCCCCTCTCCTTGGGAGAGGGGTTGGGGGTGAGGCCTTTGCCCAAAACGCCCGCTGTGGATGTTACGACAAAATGCGGTTGCGCGGCAGTCTGTGGCCGACGGACGTTTGCCCAAAAAGGCTGTGCCGAATGGCGAAAGAACAGGTTTGCCGCAAAAGTTTCTTCGTTTGCAACAAAATGGTAACTTTCGTTCCCGAAACCGCCGCCGTATCGAAAAACATTCGTCCGCAAAACGGGTTTACACAGAGCAACCGATTGGTGAATCCGCATGGCGTTTTGGGCAAAAACCGAAGAATCCCGCAGCAGGCGGAAACGACCAAAATGCGACATACTTTCTGACCTCTGACTTCCTAACCTCTGACCTAATCATGGCTTCTTTCACTCTCTCGGTCAACAACCAAACCCACACCGTGGACGTTGACCCCCAAATGCCCCTGCTGTGGGTCATCCGCGATTTTGTGGGCCTCACCGGCACCAAGTTCGGCTGCGGCATGGCCTTGTGCGGAGCTTGCACCGTCCACTTGGACGGCAACCCGATTCGTTCGTGCTCCACGCCGGTTTCCACCGTGCAGCCGGGCCAGAAAATCACCACCATCGAAGGCATCTCCGCCAACACCGACCACGCCGTGCAACTGGCTTGGATCGAGGAGCAAGTGCCGCAGTGCGGTTACTGCCAGTCGGGACAAATCATGTCGGCGGTGGCGTTGCTCAAATCCAACCCCAATCCGTCGGATGCCGACATTGACGCGGCCATGAGCGGCAACATCTGCCGGTGCGGCACCTATCCGCGCATCCGCAAAGCCATCAAGCGGGCTGCAAAAATGGCGCAGCAAAAGAGCGGGAAAGTCATTCCGGTACAGAAGACCTCATCGTCGAAGTAAGCAGGCATCGAACGGCGGCAGTATATCTGTGGCGTGCGGCATAAGATTGCAATGATCTGCAATGTCCCGATGCGTTTTGGGCAAAAATCGCCTAAAACGCGGCTTGGTGTTTTGGCGAAGAAAATGCTTTTCGCTTACAAGTGTTCTCTGTGAAAATACAGAGGATTACAGCAAAATAACAGAACAGAAATTGGCCTTTCAATTTGCTTGTATGAAAAATTCTTCCGTTGACGCTTCTCGCCGCGATTTCCTGAAAACCTCAGGACTGTTGGCAATCGGCTTCTCGTTTTCCGGTGCGGCCGCTCCGTTTTTGCAAAAAAACGCCCCAAACGCCGCCGAACTCGAACTCACCCCGTTTGTCGTCATCACGCCGGAAGGCAAAGTCGTCTTGTTCAACACCAGTCCCGACATGGGGCAGGGCACTTGGCAAGCGGTGCCGTCGTTGCTGGCCGAGGAACTCGAAGTGGCGTTGACGCAGGTGGAAATCCGCCAGACGGCCGGGCTGCCCAAGCACCGGATGCAGTTTTCGGGCGGGTCGAGTTCGGTGCGTGCCCAGTGGGAGCCGCTGCGTAAGGCCGGGGCCGCCGCCCGCGAAATGCTGACCCAAGCGGCCGCCAACCGCTGGAAAGCACCCGTGGCCGAATGCGTGGCCGAAAACGGGAAAATAGTCCACAAGCCCACGCAAAAGTCGCTGACCTACGGCGAGTTGGCCGAGGAAGCCGCCAAACTGCCCGTTCCGAAAGAACCCAAGCTGAAAGACCCGAAAGACTTCAAGATACTCGGCAAGTCGTTGCCACGGCCTGAAGTGCCGGCTAAAACCAACGGCACCGCCGTGTTCGGGCTGGACGTGAAAGTGCCCGGAATGCTCTACGCCAGCGTGGAGCGGTGCCCGGTCATCCACGGCAAGGTGGTGCGCATTGATGACACCGAAGCCATGAAAGTGGCCGGGGTGCGCCGCGTGCTGAAAGCCGAACGCAAGATGCCGCACAAGGCCGTCGAAACGGTGGCCGTGCTGGCCGACAACTACTGGGCCGCGTTGCAAGGTCGCAAGGCGTTGAAAATCACGTGGGACAACACCGGACACGAGCAAACCTCCACCGACGCGTATTTTGACCAGCTTCGCCAAGCGGCCAAGCAACCCGGCAACGCCTTCAAAGACACGCAGGGCGATGTTGACAAGGCATTTGCATCCGCTGTGCGCAAACTGGAAGCCGCCTACGAAACGCCCTTCGCCGCCCACGCCATGATCGAACCCGAAAACGCCGTGGCCCACGTGCAAGGCGACCGGGTGGAGATTTGGGCACCGAATCAGTCGCCCGACTGGTTGATTGGGCAAGTGTCTGACTATCTGAAAATTCCGAGGGAAAACGTGAAGGTGAACACCACGTTCATGGGCGGCTCGTTCGGGCGCAAAGGCTACTTCGATTTCGTGCTGGAAACGGTGCATTTGTCCAAACTCGCCAATGCCCCGGTCAAGCTCATCTGGACGCGCGAAGACGACCTGACGCAAGGCCCGTACCGCCCCGGCATGGTTGATGCCCTGCGCGGCGGCTTCGATGCCAGCGGCAAGCTCGTGGCGTTTGAACACAAGGTAGTGGGGGCCTCGATACAAGGACAAACGGGCGGCAGAGACTTTTCGCAAAGCCCCGACGACTGGATGCACGAAGTGATGGGCCAGGAAGACAGCCCCTACGCCATCCCCAACCGGCGGCAGGCAACGGTGGTAGTTCCCACCGACATCCCGGTGGTGTGGTGGCGGTCGGTCTATAGCTCGACGACGGCCTTTGGGCACGAGTGTTTCGTGGACGAATTGGCCCATGCCGCCAAGCAAGACCCGCTGGCTTTCAGGCTGGCATTGCTACAGAACGCGCCGCGTTTTGTGAATGTGTTGAAACTGCTTTCCGAAAAAGCGAAGTACAAAGCCAAGCCCGCCGCCAACCAAGCGATGGGCATTGCCATTGCCCGGTCGTTCGGCTCCATTGCGGCTTACGTCGTGACGGTTTCGCGGGCGGGCAAAGGCGTGAAGATTGACCGCATCGTGGGTGTGATTGACGTAGGCATGACCGTGAACCCCGACAACGTGAAGGCCCAGACCGAAGGCAACGTCGTGATGGCACTGTCAGCAGCATTGAAGCCGGGCATCACTTTCAAGAACGGCCAATGCGAGCAAACCAACTACCACCAATACCCGGTGTTGCGCCTCAACGAAACGCCGCCCGTTGAAATCCACGTGGTGCCCAGCACCGAGAAACCCAGCGGTGCCGGCGAACCCGGCCTGCCGCCTCTGGCACCGGCCCTTGCCAACGCCGTGTTCAACCTCACCGGCAAACGCATCCGCAAAATGCCGTTTGACTTGGATGCAGTGTGAGCGGAATTCGGAAAAAGGCAGAGGGCAAAGGGCGTTTTGGGCGAAAAACGGCCAAAACGC
>JALOMD010000350.1 GCA_025455595.1 Cytophagales bacterium
GGAAAAAGTAGCTGATGCGGACACGGAAGAGGCCGCGCCGGAAGAAACCGAAGAGCAGCCTGCCAAGCAGAAGAAAGAGAAGAAGAAAAAAGCCGACAAAAAGGCCGACACCAAGACGACTGCGGCAGAGAAAGACAAAAAGAAAAAGCCCGAAAAACCCAAGACGATTGACGAAGAGGAAGAAGACGGGTTTTAAATTCAGAATTCAGAATTATCATTCAGAGGTTTTTTCTCCGTAGCGGCGGGTCTTGTACCCGCCGCTTTGCGTTTTGGGCAAAATCTGCCTAAAACGCATTTTAGTAGCACATGCTTTAGCCTGTGCGCCACGCAGTGGCTCCGCAGTTCACATGAAACGCCTGAAACGGCTTTCTCGGAATCATTGATTTCAAATCATTCAAGGGCTACCATGATAAGTCGCTGCAATCATGCCCATCACACAAATCATTCTAAATCACAGTTCAGACAAAAAGGCGTTTTGGGCAATTTTTACGCAAAACGCAAAACGCAAAACGCCGCCTGCGGCACATTTTTTTTGCCTCCTGCCGTTCACCCAATCCGACGAACTTTTATGCAAACCCAAACCTCAGCCTTGAACTCGTTCGAGCTTGAAAAGCTGCGCGAGAAAATAGAAGGCATCCGCATCGCCATGCTTACCACGCTCACATCCGACGGCGAAATCCACGCCCGGCCCATGGCAACGCAAGAAATGGAGGGCGATGAAATCTGGTTCTTCACCAACGACGACTCGCACAAGGTGGACGAATTGCAACGAAACCCGAAAGTACACCTGAGCTACACCGACGAGGACTCCGAAACGTACGTGTGCATATCGGGTAGGGCAGAACTGGTGAAAGACCGCCAGAAAATCAACGAGTTGTGGAAAGATTTTCTGAAAACGTGGTTTCCCAAAGGCAAAGACGACCCGCACTTGGCCTTGCTCCGCGTGACACCGCACGCCGCCGAGTATTGGGACAGGCCCGGCGGCAAAATGATGACTTTCCTCGAAACCGTGAAAGGTGCCATCACCGGCCAACCCGACAAAACAGGACGACACGAAAAGCTGGGAAACAACTGAGTTAATGCAGAATTGTGAATTCAGAATTATGAATTGACGGGAGCGTTTTGGGCGAAAACTGCCCGAAACGGCAATTACAAAACAGGCGCAGCCAGCCCCGTAGGAGCGACCTGTCTGTAGAATTACAGAGCAATCACAGAAAAGCTCCATAGGAGCGACCCTGACTTTGTATTGTCAGCCGGGCCGCTCCTACGGAGCTTTTTGTTGAAACTGCCTTGTTTTCTACAGACGGTTCGCCCCTGACGGGGCTTCAAGGCGTTTTGGGCAAAATTCGCCTAAAACGCCTTTGTGAAACTGGCGCAAGCGTCCGCTTGTGCCTTTTGTTTGACCAGCGTCCGCTGGTCGCGAGCTTTGCTCGCAAAGAGTGACACCACGTTAAGACACCATTTCAGTGCAGAGCAAAGTGGCGGCGTTTCAGAGCATTTTTTGCTTGAAGTACCATTGTGCGTCTTATGCTTCCGTTGACATCAGTTTTTGCAAACCTGTCGGTTTGCGACCAGCGGACGCTGGTCACATAAAAGACAAAAAACACACACAAGCGGACGCTTGCGCCAGTTTCACAAAGGCGTTTTAGGCGAATTTTGCCTAAAACGACTGCTTCACATGGCCCATTTTTCGCTTTTCATTCTTCACTTTTCACTGTTCTTCCCCGTCTGGCTGGTGAAGGTGCTCTCAAAAATCCGGTCGGCGTTGTCGGTCTCGAAGCCGTCGCGGCGGTGTTCGCGGGTGATTTGGTCGGCGGGCAAGTGACGGAACTGCGGCAGCACTTTGCGTTCGGCGAACTCTACGTAACTGCCTGAAATCCAGTGCTTTTCACCGCCCGCAAACTCGGCTTCCACCATCTGGGCCACCGACGCACTTTGCAGCAGATTGCCGTCCGGGCTGGTTTTGATTTTCCCGCCCGAATCGTTCAGTTTCACGCCGATGCGTTCCAAAAAAGCATTGAATTCGGGCAGCGTGCCGTAGCCTTCGCGCAGGTTGTGGACGCTGACGGTGTAGTGGTTCAGGTAGTAGCGGTTGTAAATCACCCAAGCGGCGTATTCGCTTTCGGCCAGCAGGGTTTGGTAGTCGGCCCAAGTGGGCACGCGCCACAGCGGTTGGTGCAGAAATGCGTCCACCGCCGCGCCGTTGTCCAAGTCCAGCGCGTCCACGGGGTCGGTTTTCACTTCGTCGGTGTAGCTGGTGATGATGCGCCGCGCCGCCTCGGACAAATCGCCTACGCGCAGTTCGCTGACGAAGATGCGCGGGAAACGCGGCTCCGGCGGCGAAAACCAGTACGCATCGAGCCGCTTGCCTTCAAAATGGTAAAAGTCGCGTTTCTGGTAGCCGTAGTGCAGGAAAATCTTCTCGAACGACCGGATGCCGAGTTGCGGCACGCCCATCGTGCGAAAGGCGATGTGGTCGTTTTCAATCTCGTCCGGTTTTTGGATTACGCCTTCGGCTTGCAGCGCGGCAATCACCCGGCCCACGTCGGGTACGCGTTCTTGGTAGCGGCGCATGAGGCCGCCGAGAATATATTGCAATGCTTCCATAAGTCCTGAGTGATAAGTCGTAAGTAGCAAGTGGTAAGGAAAAGCCGATGCTTACGCACGATCGGCTGGTGTTTTGGACAGAGGCCTCACCTCCCCGGAAGCCCCCTCCCAGCCTCCCCCGAGGGGGGAGGAGAAAAGAAACTCCCTCCCCTTCGGAGAGGGTTGGGGTGGGGCCGCCCCCTCCTTGGGAGGGGGTTGGGGGAGGCCGCTTACCGATAATAACTTCCGTTGGAGGTCGCCAGAAAAGGTTCGAACGGGATGTCCTCTTGTTTCAGGAAGCCTTTCTGCGGCAGCGAGCCGTCGGCCACCATTTCTACCACTGCCGCTACCGACGCAGCCGTGGTCCACGAGATGGCCCGCCAGTGCTGCCCCTCAATCTGCATCGGGTAATACGCTTGGTAAAACTCTTCCCGTTCGATGCGGTCGTCTCGCCAGCCTTCCACCACGGCATACACGTACACCACGTCTTCCTGCACAGGCGGCTTGGCGTTGGTCAGGATTTGCTCGGTCAGCTCGCGGTTGTCTTTCAGAATGAGTTCGTAAAGCAAAAACTTCATCAGCTTGGCGTGGCCGGGGTAGCGGATGGTCTTGTAATTCAGCGTGTCGAGCTTGCCCGCGTAGGTTTCGCACATGGTGCCCAGCCCGCCCGACGTACTGAACGCCTCGAATTCCTGCCCTTCGATGTTGATGACCTCGATGCCGTCCAGCGAAGGCACCATTTTGCACACCCCGTTATGAATGACCTCGGCATCGTTGATGTATTCGTTGATAACGCCCGCCGGCGACCACGTGAACGAATAGCCCAGCAGGCCGTTCGGATAACGCGGCAAGGCTCCGACGCGCAGTTCCATGTCGCGCAGGCGCGTGAACCGTTTTGCCAAGTCGGCCCCGACGATGCCGATGAGGCCCGGTGCCAAGCCGCACTGCGGTGCCATCACGCTGCGGGCGGTTTCGGCCATTTCGCGAATGGCATGGGTGGTGGGCACGTCCTCGGTGAGGTCGAAGTAATGCAAGCCCAGCCGGTGGGCGGTTTGGGCGATGGGCAGGTTCAAATTGTACGGCAGGCACGACACTACGGCATCGAAACCGGCCAGCGTCTTGTCTAAGAAACTATGGTCGGTTACGTCACCTTGCCGGGTCTCAAACGGCAGCGGGAAAGAATAGTGCGGCTTGTGCTTGTCCAAGCCCGTGACAGTGAAGCGTTTGCTCAACAATACACCGACCAACGAGCCGACTTTGCCCATGCCGATGACCAGTACGTTTTTCATTTAATTCAGAATTAAGAATTCAGAGTTCAGAATTGACAGGTGGCTGTAGTGCAGAGCCAAATCAGAGGTCAGGGTTTCCTATACAAAATCTCTCGCAAGGCACGCAGAAATTTCCGCAAGAATGCGTTTGTTAAATCCATTGTTTCACGGCGTTTTTGGAAAAAAACGGCCAAAACGCCTTCATGGGATGAAGGAATTGGCACTGCGCAAAAAAGAAAGGCGCGACAGGAAGGATTGCAAATCGGGGTTCACAAGCGGAAAACTCGGATTTTTCACCGACAAATATAGCCGGGATTCGGATGAAAACAAGGCTGGGTGCGGCTCCCGCAAAACCTGTGCGTTTTGAGCATTTTTAGCCCAAAACGCCTTTCGGAACGCAGGTCAGACGCTGCGCGTCAGACCGGAAGCACAGGCTCGCAAAAGACGATAAGCTTGCGTTTTAAGCAAAAATTATCAAATCCCGCAACCGGCGGGAACGCCCAAAACGCCCGTCACTTCCGAATCTTGACTTTCTCGCCCACCGAAACGGCTGGCGACGACTTGCCGTTCCATTCCAGCAACTGCGCCACCGTTACGCCGTGTGCCCGCGCAATTTTGTACAGCGTGTCGCCGGGCTGTGCGGTGTACTCGATCACCGTACCGACTGGCGACGCGGGGGAGGGGCGGGTGCTGTCGGCGGAAGCAGGCTTTGCTGTGGGCTGTGTCACCACCAGCACCTGCCCGATTTTTACGCCGTCCGTTTCGGTGAGGTTGTTCCAACGCCGCAGGTCGGCCACGGTGGCACCGTAGCGTTTGGCGATGGAAAACAAAGTCTCGCCCGCCTGCACGGTGTGTTGTTGCGCCGCACCGTCGGTTGTCGGCTGAACAGGCGGTTTGGCGGCTGCCGAAGGCGTTGTTATCGGCTGCGTCGGTTTTGGCGAAACGGTGCCGGTGTCTGCCGAAGTGGATTTTCCCTCGCCCACGGTCAATTGCTGGCCCACGCTGATGCCGTCGGTTTCGGCCAAATTGTTCCACTGGCGCAACCGGGCCACCGTCGCGCCGTACTGCCGGGCTCCGTAACGGGCGGGTTGGCCACGGGTCGGGTGGTGTCAACTTTGGGTTGGACGGGTGCGGTTTGCGTCGGCACGGGCACGGTGCGCGGCTTTTCGGGTATCTGCCCGCCCGCGTCGGTGACAGGCGGCTGTTTGGTCATGGTTTCGGTTTCGCTGCCGAGTCCTTTCTTAGCAATAACTGTTTGGGCAGGTGTTTTTGCTCCCGGCTTGGGCACATTGCGTATCTCAACCGGTTTGTCAGCCGGGCGGCGGAAACGTAACCATAGCACGCGGCCGTGTTGCAACTGCTCACCCTCGGCGATGCGGTTTTTGGTGCGCAACGCCTTCAGTTTCACGCCGTATTTCTGCGAAACCTGCCAAAGCGTCTGCCCTTTGATGTACGTGTGGAAGTGCAGCTTGCCCTTGTTGCGTTTTTTCTTCAGGTAATAGACCTGCCCCGGAAAAATGACATCGTTGGGTTGCAAGTCGTTGTATTTCAGGAACTTGTCCAGCGAAACTTCACCGCGTGCGGCCAATGCGGCGGCATTGTCGCCGGTGCGGGCTTGGATGCCCGGCTTGCCGTTGATGGTGTAGAAGCCGTTCTCGCGTTTTTTCAGGTCGGGGTACTTGCCGCTTTGCCGGGCATCGGCTTCCACGTCGTAGTTGTATTCGTAGTTGAACTGTACCGGTTGCCGCTTGGGAACGTTGGCGCGGGCGGCAACAACATCGGCTTGGTCGGCGGGCACCGGGGCAATGACTACGTAAGGCTTGTCGTCCGGGATGCGGCGGCTGGCGAGCCATTTGTTGTAGGCTGCAAGGTCGT
>JALOMD010000351.1 GCA_025455595.1 Cytophagales bacterium
CTGAAAAATTCCACCGCGTCGTCCACAGTCATGTCCAAGATGTCGGCAATGTCTTTTTCGTGATACTTCACATCCAATATTTCCTGCTTGAACCGCTTGCCGTGGCAGCTTTCGCAAGTCAAGTGGATGTCGGCCATGAACTGCATCTCCACCGTCACGTGGCCTTCGCCTTGGCAGATTTCGCAGCGGCCGCCGTCGATGTTGAACGAAAAATGCCCCGCCGTGAAGCCGCGTGTCTTGGCAAGCGGCTGGTCGGCCATGAGCTGCCGGATATGGTCGTAGGCCTTGATGTACGTGACCGGATTCGACCGTGACGACTTGCCGATGGGATTCTGGTCTACAAACTCCACCGCCGACAGCAGCGACAAACTGCCGCTGATGCCTTCGTACTTGGCCGTTTCTTCACTGTGCTGGCCCAAGTGCTTGGCCAACGCCGGGTGCAGGATTTTCTTGACCAGCGTTGACTTGCCCGATCCGCTCACGCCGGTGATGGCCGTGAGCACGCCCAGCGGAATTTTAACACTGATATTCTTGAGGTTGTTTTCGCGGGCACCTTTTATTTCGATGGAATCGGCCCATTTGCGGCGGCGTTTGGGCAGCGGCACTTCGTCGGTGCCGTTGAGGTAGCGGGTGGTGTGCGTATCGGCGTGGTCAATCTTCTCATCCAGCGTGCCTTGGAACACCAACTCGCCGCCGTGCGAACCGGCTTCCGGCCCGATGTCAATGATTTGGTCGGCGGCCCGCAGCACTTCTTCCTCGTGTTCCACCACAATCACGGTGTTGCCCAAATCGCGCAGCATTTGCAGCACGCTGATGAGCTTTTGCGTGTCTCGCGGGTGCAAGCCGATGCTCGGTTCGTCGAGGATGTACATCGAACCCACCAAGGCACTGCCCAGCGAAGTAGCCAGCTTGATGCGCTGGTATTCGCCGCCGCTCAGGGTGGAAGCCACGCGGTTCATGGTCAGGTAGCCCAGCCCCACTTTGTCCAAGTAGCCGAGCCGGTTGCGGATTTCGGTCACGATGCGACCGGCCACTTTCTGCTCGTAATCTGTCAGTTGCAAGTCGTTGAAGTACGCAGTGAGTTTGGTCACGGGCATCAATACCAAGTCAATGATGGACTTGCCGCCGATTTTGACGTAGCCCGCGTCTTTGCGGATGCGACTGCCCCGGCATTCGGGACAAACGGTGCGGCCCCGGTACCGCGACAGCAACACGCGGTACTGGATTTTGTACGTTTCGCTTTCGACGTAGGCGAAGAAGTCGTTCAGGCCCCGGAAGTATTCGTTGCCCGTCCAAAGCAACTGCTGCTGTTCCTCGGTGAGGTCTTCGTAAGGCCGGTGGATGGGAAAATCGAACCGAATGCCGTTTTTCACGAGCGGCGTGAGCCACTCGCCCATTTTCTCGGTGCGCCACGGCGCAATGGCCCCTTCATAGACCGAAAGCGTTTTGTCCGGGATAATCAGGTCAGGGTCGAGGCCCAGGACGGTGCCGAAACCCTCGCAACGGCGGCAGGCTCCGTAAGGATTGTTGAAACTGAAAAAATTGACGCTCGGCTCCTCGAACGTGATACCGTCAAGCTCGAACCGGTCTGAGAAAAGCCGAACGGCCCCCGCCGCCCCCGAAGGGTGAGCTTTTGCTCCCTTCCCCCCTGGGGGAAGGGCCGGGGATGGGGGCAGCTCCCCCTGCGGGGGCGGGGGGGCTTCAATCACGCATTCGCCCTCCCCTTCGAAAAAGGCGGTTTGCACCGAGTCGGAGATGCGAAACTCGTTGTCTTCGTCGTCGTGGCGGACGGCGTTACGGTCAATCAGTACGTAAAGCCCCCTCCCGACCTCCCCCAAGGGGGAGGAGTTTTTTTCTCCCCTCTCCTTGGGAGAGGGGCCGGGGGTGAGGCGTTTTTCTATTTGCCCGACGGTTTTCTTATCGGCCAATAATTCTTCAATGAACAGCAACTCGCCCTGCCATTGGACGCGGGTGAAGCCTTTTTGGAGCAGAATGTTCAGTTCGTCGGCCAGTTTGCGGCCTGCGTGCGGTTTCAGCGGAGCCAGCACCAAAAAACGCTGCCCGTCCTCGAAGCCGTACAGATACTCGATTACATCGGTCACGGTGTCGCGGCGCACTTCCTGCCCCGACACGGGCGAAAACGTGCGTCCGATACGCGAAAACAGCAATTTCAGATAGTCGTATATCTCGGTGGCGGTGCCAACTGTAGAACGTGGGTTGCGAGTGTTCACTTTCTGCTCGATGGCAATGGCCGGCGACACGCCCCGGATGTAGTCAACGGCGGGTTTTTCCATGCGGCCCAAAAACTGCCGGGCGTAGCTGCCGAGGCTTTCGACGTACATCCGCTGCCCTTCGGCAAACAGCGTGTCGAACGCCAACGACGACTTGCCCGAGCCGGACAGTCCGGTAACGACCACCAGTTTGTTGCGCGGAATGGCTACGCTAAGGTTCTTCAGGTTGTTCACCCGTGCCCCTTTGATGATGATGTACTGCTTCGGGTCGGCTTCGGTGATTTCAGGTGTGATAGTGGCAGCAGTGGCGGTGTTCATTCTATCGTTTGTTCGTTTATCGTTTTACGTTTTTAGTTTTCAGTTTGGCGTTTTGGGCATTTTTGCTCAAAACGGCATAACTTGTCCGAACTGTGATTTTAGCGTGATTTTCGTGATGAGCATGAAAAGATACATCACATGTTAATCAAATCAATCATTTTGAAATCACAGTTCAGAAAATGAGCGTTTTAGGCAAAAATTGCTTAAAACGCCGGGAGGGCAATCAAAAAGGTTCCGAGGTTTCAATCCGTTGCGGCCCACGATTCGTATGTCTGTCGGCGGGGTGTTTTTGAAAACGAACAACGGCAGCCGCCCAGTATAAGGATAAAACTTTTGGTAGCAAAAAAGTTGCAAGCCGCCCTTTGGGCCGAAACAAAAGGAAGAAGCAGTATAAAAAACAAAAAAATATTGCACCATTTGGCATACAACTTGCAAAATAAAGTTCAGGTGTTTACTTTTGACTATCTGTATGTTATAAGCCGTTCCCCTTTTCCATCACCTAAACACTGTCTATGACAAACTTGTACGCAAACATCCAAAATGTTTCGCTATATGAACCAAAGTTTGTTGAACGACAGCGTACTGGTAAATCTTTACAGAAACGGCGACGAGAAAGCCTTTGAAATCCTCGTTAGACGTTACAAATCAAGGGTTTACACGGCAATCTACCTGATTGTCAAGGACTCCTACACGGCTGAAGACCTGCTACAGGACACCTTCATCAAAGCCATCGGCACCATCAAGTCAGACCGTTACAACGAGGAAGGCAAGTTTCTGCCTTGGCTGATGCGCATTGCCCATAATTTGGCGATTGACTACTTCCGCCGCGACAAACGCTACCCGACCATTGTGATGGAAGACGGTAGCAATGTCTTCGACTCGCTGGATTTTTCGGAAGATTCGGCTGAATCCATCCAAATCAAGCAGGAGTCGCACGCCCGGCTGCGCGAAATGATTGACAAACTGCCCGCCGTGCAACGCGAGGTGCTGATTATGCGTCACTACGGCGACATGAGTTTTCAGGAAATCGCCACGGCCACGGGCGTGAGCATCAACACTGCCTTGGGCCGGATGCGTTACGCCTTGATCAACCTGCGCAAGCAAATGACCCCCGCCGACCGCGACCGGTACGTGTCGAACAGTTAAGTCGTTGGTTTTGGGTACAAAAAACCCGCGACCAGCTTTGGAAGCCTACACAAAAGGCCGCACCGTCATGCCCGAACGTATGACGGTGCGGCCTTTTGTTTTTTCCAAGCTACGGCTGGCAAAGTTTTTTTGCTCTGACTATCAGCACGTTGGAAATAATTTTTGTGGGATTTTTATTTTTTGTGGGGCAATCCGTACAATTTCCAAAAACAAACCCGCGTTATCTGATTGTTATGTTTTTCGGTTCTCCTCTCACTTCAAAATTAAAAACAGGTATGATCCAAACCTTTACAAAGAATGATTTGGTCAAGCATTTGTACCAAGAGCTTCCTCATCCTGAAAACCAGTGGATGAACGATGCGTTGTCGGCCGACGGCGAAATGGCCGGGTTGCAGCAAGATATGCGACAAGTGAAAGACATGCTCGACGAAAACTTGATGGAGCCGTCTGATGCAGTAGTTGACCGGATACTGGCGTTTTCGCGGCACTTTCCAAGGAATAGCAAGTAAACTCATTTCACAAAAAAGCCCTTGAAACCAAAGTTTCAGGGGCTTCTTTGTTTGTAAACTCATCCAGCATTTTGAGCAAAAATTGCCCAAAACGCCTTAGTCAAACTGGCGCAAGCGTCCGCTTGTGCCTATCAATTGACCAGCGTCCGCTGGTCGCGAGCCGTTGGCTCGCAAAAGCTGATGTCAACAGAGATAGAAAACATATTGAGGTGTTTTGAGCATTTTTTGCCTAAAACGGTTGTTGTTTGCCGCTTCCGTTGACATCGGCATTGGCAAACCTATCGGTTTGCGACCAGCGGACGCTGGTCAACAAAAAAGCACAAGCGGACGCTTGCGCCAGTTTGACTAAGGCGTTTTAAGCGAATTTTGCCCAAAACGCCTTCCCGCTTCTTCGGATTCAGTCAATCACATCAAATTTGGTGTATGACTGTAAGACTTGCGGGATGCGGATGCCGTTGGGGGTTTGGTTGTTTTCGAGCAGGGGGGGTTTGGTTGTTTTCGAGCAGGGCGGCCACGATGCGCGGCAGGGCCAGAGCACTGCCGTTGAGCGTATGCAGCAACTGTGTTTTCTTGTTCTCGTCGCGGTAGCGCAGTTTGAGGCGGTTGGCTTGGAACGTCTCGAAGTTGCTCACCGAACTCACCTCCAGCCAACGTTGCTGCGCCCCCGAATACACCTCCATGTCGTAGGTCAACGCCGATGCGAAGCTCATGTCGCCGCCGCAGAGGCGCAGCACGCGGTAGGGCAGTTCCAGCTTTTGCAACAGGCTTTGCACGTGCTGGCTCATTTCCTCCAAGGCCAGATACGAGTTTTCGGGCAGTTCCACGCGCACAATTTCCACCTTGTCAAACTGGTGCAGGCGGTTGAGGCCCCGCACGTGGGCACCCCAACTGCCCGCCTCGCGTCGGAAACACGGCGTGTAGCCCGCGTTTTTCACGGGCAACTCCTTGGTTTCCAGAATCGCATCGCGGTACAGGTTGGTAATGGGCACCTCGGCTGTCGGAATCAGGTACAGTTTGTCCTCGGTCACGAAATACATCTGCCCTTCCTTGTCGGGCAATTGCCCGGTGCCAAATCCCGAATCTTCGTTAATCACAATCGGGGGCTGGATTTCGATGTAGCCCGCTTTCTCGGCTTCGTCCAAAAAGAACTGGATCAAGGCGCGTTGCAGTTTGGCACCTTTGCCCTTGTACACCGGAAATCCCGCCCCCGTAATCTTGATGCCGAGGTCGAAGTCAATGATGTCGTATTTCTTGATCAACTCCCAATGCGGCAGGGCATCGGTCGGCAGATTGGGCATGGCTCCGTGGGCGTAGGCCACTTCGTTGTCGTCGGCAGTGCGGCCTTCTGGCACGCTGTGGTGGGGCAGGTTGGGTAGCGTCACCAGCAGTTCGTGTTGCTGCTGTTCCAGCGTTTTCAGGCTGTCTTCCAGCGTCTTGCTTTTTTCGCGCAGCGCAGTCGCCTCGGTCTTGGCCTGCTCGGCTTCGGCTTTCTGGCCTGCTTTCATGAAATTACCGATTTCCTTCGAGAGCGAATTGGCCCGGGCCAAAGTCTGGTCAAGTTCGACTTGGGTGCTGCGGCGACGTTGGTCTGAGTCGAGCAGGTCGGCCACGGTTTCTTCGGCTTGCTTGAAATGCTTTTTGTGCAAGCCTTGTATCACCAGTTCCCGGTTTTCGCGGATGAAGTTGAGTTGCAGCATGATTCAATTCAGAATTAAGAATTATGAATTCAGAATTTTGGAAAAGTCGCTAAATGATTCTACACAGAAATTCAATAAAAATTGCCTAAAACGCTTTTTAGCAGGTAGATATTTTAAGCTTTTTTTTGCGTGACATCAGTCGTCGATAGAACCTATCTATAAAATTCAGATCTATTGCAAGAAAACCTCTGCATTCTGAATTCACAATTCTGAATTAATTTACGGTGCCGTGAAGATGGTTTTCATGGTTTCCTCGTACAAAAACAGCCTTTCGTTCAAGGCGTTCAAGGCCTGGGCCTTGAACTCGGTCGGAATCAGGACAGACGTGTTGTGTTCGCTGCCGCCGTAGGCCACCATGCGCAGCGGGATGTTGGCCAGTGCGTCGAGCACTTTGGTCACGATGCCGTTTTTGTTGAACGTAAAATCACCGACGATGCAGACAATGGTTTGTTCGGTGTCCACATAGACCGTGCTGAAACGTTCCAGTTCGGTTCTGATGTCTTCCAAGTGCGTCACGTTGTCAATCGTCAGCGACACGGCTACTTCCGATGTGGTGATCATATCCACCGAAGTTTTGTATTTTTCAAATATCTCAAACACCTTCCGCATGAAGCCGTGGGCCAGCAGCATCCGCGACGACCGGATTTGGATGCTGGTGATGCCGTCTTTGGCGGCAATGGCCTTGATATCTTTGCTAACCGTCTGATTACTAATCAGTGTGCCGGGGGCTTCGGGCTGCATGGTGTTGAGCAACCGCACCGGAATGTTGCGTAACCGTGCCGGACGGATGGTGAACGGGTGCAAGATTTTGGCACCGAAATACGCCAGTTCGGCGGCCTCCTCAAACGAGATTTCGCGCACCGGAAACGTCCGTTTCACAATACGCGGATCGTTGTTGTGCATTCCGTCAATGTCCGTCCAGATTTGGATTTCGTCGGCATACACGGCCGCCCCGACCAACGAAGCCGTGTAGTCACTGCCGCCGCGTTTGAGGTTGTCCACTTCGCCGCGCGGATTGCGACAAATGTAGCCTTGCGTCACAACAATCTCTTTGTCAGTGTGGTAGCGGAGCATTTCTCCAAGCTTCTCTTCAAGAAATTCCAGCACCGGCTCGTCGTCAGCATCTATTTTCATGAATTCCAA
>JALOMD010000352.1 GCA_025455595.1 Cytophagales bacterium
CCACGTCTCGTAGCGGCCGTTTTGGGCGTTTTCGCTGAAATAAATCGTCTGTCCGTCCAACGAGAAAACGGGCAAAATCTGATCCTCCGCCGAATTGACATTCGGCCCCATGTTTTCCTTGATCACGGTTGTCTGCGCCAACAGTGGAAAACTGTACAGAAATAGAAAAAACAGAGATTTCATCGTTAATTCAGAATTATGAATTCAGAATTCAGAATTAAACTGTCAGCAACGGCGTAGTTTATAGAAACGCTGCTACACACAATTTCAATAAAAATCGCTTAAAACGCTCTTTTTACGCATCCAGATGCGGTTGCCTATAGTATTTTTTGAATCTGTGCGTAACAGTAGTTGGCAAGAGCCGTTTTAGGCAAAATTTGCCCAAAACGGTCTTGTGGAATCTTGAAGAATACAGTAAGAACGCACTTTCTGAATCCGTGTACAGGATCAGTAGGTAATGGGATGATTCTGAATTCTTAATTCCTAATTCTGAATTAATACGTCGTGATGTGGATGATTTGCTCGCCTTGCTTGAACATCTTGCCGTTTTGCCGCACGAAGCGTTCTTGCATCACAGAGTTGGTGAGCAGGTTGTCCATGTAGCGTTTCACGGCTTCGTCGGTCATGGTGATGGGGGTGCCGAACGTCAGGGCCTCGTCAATGTAGGCGTAGATGAGGTTGTTGTATTCGCGGTAGAACAAGTCGGGCGAGGCGAAAATGTCGCAGCCGATGATTACACCGCCCGTTATGCCGACAATGCCAACAATGTTTTCTTTATTCGCGAACTTCTCGTTGAAAAACGCCAAGTATTCATTCTCGCGGCGGATGTAGTCCGGCGAATTGGCGTGGGCGGTGTAGGCTTCGGTGTTGGTGCGCACCCGGTCGCGGCGGTTTTCCTTCGCAATTTCGTCCCACACAGCCCCTTGGCTTTGGTCGCGGTCAATCACTTGCCGCAGGTGCATGCTGGCCTCGTGGTAGTTCTTGAACTTGTTGTTCTTGGTGCCGCCCGTCCAGCGGCCTTTTTCCACGCAAAACACCGGCACGTCCACGCTGCCGCTGCGGGGCGGCACCACCATGTCGCGGGCAATCACGCGGTCTTGCATGCCGCCGGTAATCACCTCACCCGACATCAGGAAAATGGGCTGGTCGGAGAAGTTTTCAATCGTCAGCGTGTTCACATCCTCGCGGATGCGGCCCCGGTCGTCCACGTGTTCGCCGATGGCGGCTTGGTTAGTGGCCAAGGCTTGGCGCAGGCTCAGGGCGTTGTTGAGGCTGGCGGCTTGCTGGTTGGCTTGTGCAAAGCTGGGCTTGGCGCGGATGGGAATGATTTTCAGGTTCTGGAACTGATAAGCTCCGGCGTAGTCCACTTCCAGATGGTCGTAAGTGAACTGGGCGAAAGCAGGCGTGAAAACACAGAATATGGCGAGGATAATGATGAGTCGTTTCATAACACAAACGGAGTAGGTTGATGGAGTAGAAAAAATGCAATAGCACCTTTCCAAAAGCAAAAATTGGGCCGTTTTGTCATGCTGTGTACCCAGAATCAACAAACGCCCAGACGGCGACAGCCGGATGCCAGCTACGGAAGCGGGAATGCGAGCAGAATTGCGCTGCAACCAGCGGATTTGCGGCGAAGACTGTTTGTGAAAACCGAAAGCTGCGTATTAAGACCAGCGTTTTGGGCAAAAAACGTTCAAAACGCCGGGTTCTTCCGGCTTCAGCCGGGAGCCTGACCCGACCTGTCGGGAGCAAAACGTGGCAAGACCCTTCAGGACTCAAAACCAGTCCCCAAAGGGGACTTTCAATGTCTTGCCCCCGGCTTCAGCCGGGGGACGGCGTTTTGGGCAATTTTTGCCTAAAACGCCACTAAAATCAGAATTTTAAACAACCGCTGAGACGGCACGACTCCGGTGCGCAAAAAAAACCTGTAACCGTTTTTTTGCACGATTTTTGAGGACGAAACAATTTGTCCGGCCGAAGGTTCATACTTTGCCGGGCAACTCCAGTACAACCTCAATCCCAACCCGATACCGCCATGAAAACGATAGTTTTGTGTCTCGCATTGCTGGGCCTGCCGCTCGTCGCAACCGCCCAAGTTGACTGGAACGTACACCTCAACCACACGCTGCCGCAGGGCCTGATGGCCGGACGGATGTCCAATGCGTGGGGGCTGGGCAGTTCGGTGCTCTACCGCTTCCCCGATTCGCGTTTCGCCTTGGGCGGCGAGGTCGGCATCAACAACTACGGCGAACAAACAACCCGCCAAACCTATCGTTTCACGGACGGTTCCACCACCGAAACCGATGTGTCGGTCGGCAATGATTTTGCCGTGTTTAACGTCGTGGGCCGCATGGACTTGCGGGCAGGCGGCAACTTGATTCCGTACGCCGTCGCCAAGGCGGGCTACATGCACTACTGGACAAACCTGAACATCGCCGATCCGCAGGACGCGGACGGGTGTCGGCCGCTGGAAAACTCGACCCTGCTGCGCGACGGCGCGTTGGTGGGTACGCTGGGCATGGGTGTGCGGTGGGATTTGAGCGGCTTGTTCAGGAAGGCACAGCAGCGGCGTTACTGGCTCGATTTCTCAGCCGAATACCTGTCGGGCGGACGGGTGCGGTTCATGAACGTGAACATTCCGCCCTCGACCGCAGCGCACCAGCACGCCGCCCAAAAAGGCTCCGATCCGTTCATGGCAAGCTTTGTCAATCCGCAGACGCTGGTGGTGCACGAACACCACGTCGGGGATGTTTACAATTCGCAGATCAACAAAATCGGCCTGCGGTTCGGCTTCATGATGCGTTTCGGCGACTGACGTTTTGGGCAAAAAAAGTCCAAAACGCTTTTTGACTAATACCAATTTTGAATGTCGAATGCCGAATTTTGAATAACGAATTGACTGAAAAACAATAAACTGAAAGCATTGAAATACCTAATTGCAGTTTTGGTTTGGTACAAAAAACTGTTCCTTTCTGTAAAAACACAGAAAAAGCCCCGCTTCATCACAAAGCGGGGCTTTTTGTTAAAAAGATTGAGCATTGATGTGACCCTAAAAAGTATTGCGTCTTTACTCAAGACGCAATACTAAAGACCCATGACTTATTCAATTGTCGTCCCTGAAATAAGCTTTGATGTCGTTGCCGGCCCGTTTCAGTTTGGCTCCCACCTCGTCGGCGGCTTGGCGCACTTCGCGTTTGGTGTCTTGCCAATTCTCTTTGGTGGCGGCTTCGAGCCGGTCGCCTTGGGCATCGAGCCGGGTGCGTTCTTCGCGCAGGTCGGCTACTACTTTGCGGTAGTCTTCACGGGCTTCCGACTTGGCGTTTTTCATGTCGGCTTCCAAGGCACTGATGCGAGCATCGAGTTCCTGCCGCTCCTCGCGGATTTCGCTGCGCATCTCGTCGCGTTCCTGTTGCCAGCTTTCGGCCAAGTCGGCGCGGGCACTGTCGAGTTCGGCCTGCTCTTCGGCAATGTTGCCTTGCGCGTCGCGCTGGGCTTCCACTACGTCTTCGCGTTCGTCTTCCACTTTTTCGGCGGCGTTCTCGGTGCGTGAGCCGCATGCAGTAAAGCCGAAGCCAGCCGTCAGCAGCATGACGGCCATAAGCAATGCTTTTGTCTTTTTCATGACAGATTTTGGTTTAAGGTTGTAAAGTAAACTCGCGTTACAGCCAAAAAATCTGTGCGCATCGGAGCTTGAGCGTATATTGATTTGATTTACAGATAGTTGTGCTTGTGATATGTTTGCTTGTTGAATATTGGCCGCCGACAGGATGTGTGGGTTTTTGTCCACAATTATTCGTGACGAAACATTTGCGGGGTTCGGAATGCTGCAAAGGTTTCGTTCGCCGTTTTGAGCAAAATTTGCCCAAAACGGCGTTTCTGTCTTGAATCGCGGATGAAACGGATGGCACTGATGACGCGGATAAGCCTTTGGGCAAACAATCGGGTCAAACCGAACGCAATGTATCCGTGTAATCCGCGACATCCGTTTCATCCGCGATTCAAGACAAACCCCCGGCACCCCGACAAGTCGGGACGCCGGGGGTGAATTTAAAATCCGCCCTCCAAAATCCAAAATCAGTTCAACTTCCCGCCCTTCGTCGTCGCTTTCGGCACGGCGGCGACGGCTTTCTTATCCTTCGGAATGATGCACAGCGACAGCCGGTTGTCCAGCGAAGCCACCTGCGGCGGAGCCGTTTTCACGGGCATGTTCACCACCGGGTTTTTGGCGAAGAAACCGAACGGCATCAGCGAAAAGCTGAGGCGGTGTTCGTTCATGATCGGCCACTCTTCCGGGCGGACGATGTGCGTCACGCCGAGGTTGTACCACACCACCAAGTCCTCGTTTTCGAGACTTCGGTTGGCGGCCGTCCACGCCGGAAGACCGTCTTTGATGCCGCGACTGATGGGGTATTCACCGGCGGGGAAACGTTCGGTTTCGCTGTAGGGCGTTACCCAAAACTGGTAATCCAGCATGTCGCCCATTTTGTGTACCGGAGCCGACGGGTCGCTCATCGGCTTGGCGTTGTGGCCGGGCATCAGCACGTAGGCCGTCGGGTGGCCCAGGCCGTTGTTGGTCTGCGAGTTGCCAATCATCCAGTGGCGGTTGCTGCCTGAATTGGCATCGCGCATCGCCTGGTTTTCGCTCACGAAACGGGTCATTTGCGTCGTGAATGTGTTCCG
>JALOMD010000353.1 GCA_025455595.1 Cytophagales bacterium
CTTCTCTTTGAAAACATACGTGCTCAGGAACATGAACGGCAGGATGGACAGGCTCACCAGCGTCAGCCGCCAGTCGGTGTAGAACATGATGGCCAGGATGACCACGATTTGCAGCAGGTCGCCGGCAATGGCGGCCAGCCCTTCGCTGAACACATCGGCCAGTGTCTCAATGTCGGAAATGGTGCGCGTGACGAGGCGACCGATGGGCGTGTTGTCGTAAAACTTGAGGCGCAAGTCGAGCAGGTGGCGGTAAAGCTTGATGCGGATGTCGCGGATTACGTTTTGCCCCAGCCAGCCTGAAAGATACGTGTTGCTGTACTGAATCGCCGCTTGCAGCACCAGCAGCCCGACCATGAGCATGAGCATCCGCAGCAGCCCGGCGTAGTCGTTTTGCAGGATGTGACGGTCAATGGTGTACTGAATCAGCAGCGGCATGGCGGGCACCACCACCGCCAGCAGCATGATAAGTGCGACCAAAAGAATAAAATACCCCCGGTACGGCGCAATGAACCCGAACAACCGGCGCAAAATCACCCGGTCGAATATTCTTCCGCTTTTCTCTTCTAATTGCATATTTTCGATGCTTCGTTCTTCGTACTTCGTGTTATCGTTTTAGGCAAAATTTTCATAATATCAGAATCAGGATTTACAGGATTAGCAGAAAAGGCAGAATATAGTGACTGTTTAATATTTCTGCCCTTAGTGCCAAGTCGTAGGGGCGGGGCTTGCCCCCGCCCTCTGTCGTGCAGGCTCGGAGTGTCTTTACGCGAGCCTGTGCCGGACAGGGCGGGAGCCTGCCCCGACGTGTCGGGGGCAAGCCCCGCCCCTACGGTCTGGCGTTTTGGGCGAAAAAAGGCCAAAACGGAAAATCTTAAACAGTCACATAAAGGCGAATCCTGTTTTTTCTGTTAATCCTGGAAATCCTGATTCAGACGAGAAGCGTTTTAAGCGATTTTTGCCCAAAACGCCGCCCACAAAAGTCCCGTAGGGACGACCTGTCTGTACTATCGGCTGATTCCGGTCTTCCCGCCCTGCGGGATGACCTGCGTGTTTAGGCCGTTTTGAGCAAAAAACGCCCAAAACGCTAAACGTTTAACGCTTCAAAACATCCGTCGGGTATTCCACTTTCGTCAGGAACAGCCCTTCCGGCGGCACGGCTCGGCCCGCACGGGTGCGGTCTTTGGCAAGAACGATTTCCTCGAAACCTGCCGCATCCAGCCGCCCTTCTCCAACCTCCAACAGCGTGCCCACAACGGCCCGCACCATGCCGCGCAAAAACCGGTTGGCCGTGATGCGAAACACCAGCAAAGTGCCTTCGTATTGCCAAAAAGCCTCTGTCACGGTGCAGCGGAAATGGTTCACGTCGGTCTTCACCTTGCTGAAACACTCAAAATCCGTGTGGCGCAGCAACGCCACCGCCGCCTTGTTCATCCTCGCCACATCGGGCCGAACGCTGTAGCGGTAACACATTTTCTGTAGGAAAGGGTTCTTCTCGTGGCAAATGCGGTACTGGTAGCTGCGGCTGAAAGCGTCGTAACGGGCGTGGGCATCGGCAGCCACGGGCCACAGTCCGCCCGCCGAGATGTCGGGCGGCAGCAGGGCGTTCAGCGAATGCAGGAACGGAACAGGTTTCAGCTCAACTTCTGTATCAAAGTGGACGAACTGTTGCTCGGCGTGTACGCCGGTGTCGGTGCGGCCGCTGCCGAGTGTGTCTGCCGGGTGGCGCAACAGTGTTTCCAAGGCGCGGTTCAGTTCGGCTTGTACGGTGTGGGCGTTGGCTTGCACTTGCCAGCCGTGGTAGCGGGTGCCGTTGTAGGCGAGTTCCAGAAAGTATCTCAATTTAATTCAGAATTATGAATTCAGAATTCAATACATGCTTTGGCTTACAGAAGCCGACTATGATTTTGGTGTCGTTTTAGGCAAAAATCGCTCAAAACGCCGGATTCCCCGGCTAAAGCCGGGGGAATCCGGCCGAAATCAGAATTTTGAACAACTTCTAAAACGCAAGCCTCGCCTAAAGTCAAAAACAACCGTTGGTCACAAACCTGACCTGCGGATGATGCGCTGCCATACATTTGCACAGAAATCAGGCGGTTTTTCGCTGTTTCATGTGGTTGACGGGTGTGACAGGAGCAAGGTGCAAAATAAAGTTTCGCTACTTGCTAACCGGCCCAAACCGCTCAATAGTGCAGCCACGCCGTTCAAACCGAAATTTGCGCACTCCTGTAAATCGAGGCTTGGAACTGCAACCAAACGGGTTACGGACACATCTATTGGTCATAAAACAGCAGACAATCCGGCGGACGCAACCGCCGCAGCAGACCAAACAAATTGCAATCAACTACAACTATCTTAAACTGTTTAAATCAAAACAACTATGAAAAAGTCATCTGTGTTCCGTGGACTGAGCCAAGGCCTTGTGGCCGCATTTGCATTGACCGTTTTTGCGTCATTCTCTTCGCCAGCCCAGTCGGCTGCCAGCGTTCAGCCGAAAATGTTCTCCCTCATGCAGCCCGCGCCGGCTGCACTCGAAACCGCCGTCTATCAAGTTCCGCAAACCACCAAGTTCAAAGTCCACTTTGTGAACAACACGGGCAAAGCTGTCACCGTCAAGCTGCTCGATGCCGGTCGCAACGTGCTTTACACCGAAAGCGTGTCGGCCAAGAACTACATCCGCAAGTTTGACCTGGAGCCGCTCGGCGACGGAAAATACCAGTTTGAAATCACAGGCGGCGGCCAGACCGTCGTTCGTCAGGTTGATTTGCAAACCGTAACCGCCCGCACGGTGCAAGTACAGTAAGAAGTGGTGAGTGGTGAGTGGTAAGTCGTGAGTGGCAAGTTGCAAGTGGTGAGTAAACGGCTCCGCTGTCTGGGTTTTTGCTCGCCGTTCATGGCTTACGACTTACCACTTACGACTTGTCACTTGCGACTCACCACTTACGACTTATTACTTACGACTTACGACTTCAACTATGGAAAACCTGTCAAAGCTCGACAAAATTGACCACAAATTGCTGCACTTGCTGCAACGCAACGCCAAAGTGACCAATGCCTACCTGTCGCAACAAATCGGGCTGTCGCAGGCGGCGATTTTTGAGCGGGTGAAACGGCTTGAGAACCACGGGTTTATCAAGAATTACTATGCGCAAGTGGACAGCGAGAAAGCCGGGCTGGGTGCCACTTTCTTCGTGCAGGTGTCGCTGGCAAACAACAGCCGCCGGGCCACGCAATCTTTCCTGTCTAAAATTGATGAACTTGACGAAGTGACCGAGTGTCATAACATCACCGGCTCGTCCAATTTCCTGCTCAAAATCGTCACCCGCGACCTGCATTCGTTCCAAGCCCTGATTCTGGGCGAAATGAGCAAATTGGACGAAATCGGCAGCTTGGAATCCATGATTGTACTGTCTGTAATGAAAGACAGCAAAGTGGTACCTATTCCAGTGGATTAATTCAGAATTATGAATGTAGAATTCAAAATTCCAAAGGCGTTTTAGGCAAAAAATGCCCAAAACGAAAAGCCCCGCAGGAACGGCCTGTCTGTAGAAAGCCGACATGGTTTTAATACAAAAGCTCCGTAGGAGCGACCCTGACGTTGCGTTGTCAACCGGGCCGCTCCTATCGGAGCTTTTTCTGTGTTTCTTCTTTGTTTTTACAGACAGTCCGTCCCTCCGGGGCTTGAATATTTTGAATGAAAACTACCCAAAACGGCTTCTGTACATGCGGAGAAAAATCACATCGTTTTCGCTTGGCTGGCTCGCCGGTGAAAACAATAATTTCGTTCGAACTTCTGTTTGAAACAGCAGCCGAATGAGATTGTTTTTCCCAGTTAACGAGGAAGTTTATGACGGTCGCCTACAGACGACTATTCATGTGATATGTCAAGCCGCTTTGCGCATTTCCCGCTCTATGGATTGCGGAGCGTTTTCGTCGTCGTAGAAATATCCTTCGTCAAAAGTGCGGCCTGACGGCTCGCCTTTTTTCAACACCCGCACCACCATCCAAATCACCAGAAACGGCGAAGCCAAGTAGGCCGACGAAATCATAAGTGGCGATGCGCCCAAGTGCGGACTCAGCGTGTACACAACCAAAAAAGCAGTGACGAACAAAATAGGGAAACGGCAACCTTGCATGACACGTCGGGATTGGGAAGATGAAAAAGAATATACGGTAAAAGAGGGGCAAAAAATTGTGCCGCCCTGTCTGTGGCGGCACATATATCTACAAAACAACCCCCCGACGCGGATTGTTTTGAAAAATACGACGAAAATCATCGGCCCTCAGGTGCGGCGGGCAGTGATAGTTGGCAGTCAGGTGTCAGAGGTTATCTAAAATTCGGATTGTCCAATGCGCCCCGACTTGTCGGGACTGCCCAGAACGCGAGCCTTTTGTCTTGACCGAGCCTGTGGTTCCGGTCTTCCCGCCCTGCGGGATGACCTGCGTGTTTTGAGCGTTTTGGGCAAAAATTGCCCAAAACGCTCAAACGAAATTTTAAACAAAATTTCCCCGTTGAAATTCCGCGAAAACGCCCAAAACGCCGTGACTGTTTAAGATTTTCCGTTGTGGCCTTTTTTCGCCCAAAACGCCAGACCGTAGGGGCGGGGCTTGCCCCCGACGTGTCGGGGGCAAGCCCCGCCCCTACGACTTGGAACTAAGGGCAGATTCCTCCAGCCGTTCCAAGAACTCCTGTTGCAGGTGCTGGTGCCGGTCGTGGGCGTACCACGCGTGGATTTGCTCGTAAAACTGCGGCTGCGGCACGCCTTTCGGGTCTTTTTTGTAGGCAATCACCAGTTCCTGCACGGCGGCCGGACGCGGCCCCCAGGTGCCCAGTTCGCGTAGCGTGGCGGTTTCGAGGGCAATTAGTTTCGGGATGGAGCGGCTCGTGCCGGTCAGGTAGGCATCCATGATGTCCAGATGCTCGTCGCGCAGCAGCAGGCGCAGCGTGATGTCGGGGTTCACGGCGGCCATGCGGGCAATGGCGGGCAGGTTCTGGGCCGCGTCGCCGCACCACGGCTCGGTGAGCACCAGCCACGTCATGGGAAACGGAAAATCGGCCAGTTTCTGCACCAACGCCGCGCCTAACGTGGTGATTTTGTCCCACTTCCGCATTCGCTGCCGGTTCAGTTCCGTGTAGTGTATCATCTGCTCCGACTGGTCAGGCCCGGTGGTGCGGCCTTGGGCCAAAAGTTCGTCGGCAAGGGCCAAGTATTGCGCATACGTCATGGCCCCGGCAATGTGTTCGGGTCGAATCATTTTGAAGTACGATTTACGAGTTGCGAGGTCAGTTTACAATTTTCGGTTTTCAGTTCATCGTTACCGTTGTGCTGCTACGAAAACAGCCGTAACTTGATGAATTTTGACGTTAAAACCACAAACGATAAGCTGAAAACCGAAAACTGAAGACAGTAAACGTTTGGTTTGACTATTTTTGGGCGGCTGCGGCTTTGCAAGTGCCTGACAGAAATCAGCTTGCATTGTTCCTGACGCACAAAAACCGTTGCAAGCATCTGACCTTCAGTTTTTTGTGGTTTTATTTTGGATTCTTCATGAATTTACTTGGTGAGTATGGTGAGTGCGGCGTTTTGAGCGTTCCCGCCCCCGACTCGTCGGGACAGGCAGTTGCGGGATTTGACAATTTTTGCCTGAAACGCCTCTTGCCACGCCCAGTGCGTGGCAGGCGTGTCGGGGCATGGGCTACATGCACCAAGTGAATTCATAAAGAACCTTATTTTGACTGTCCACTTACGACTCTGTACTTAGAACATTTTTTTGGCGCGACAGGTTACCACAGCACGCTTTTTACATCAACCATCAGAACACCATGTCAGACGACGCGATTATTG
>JALOMD010000354.1 GCA_025455595.1 Cytophagales bacterium
CGTAGGGGCGACCTGTCTGTAGAAATATAGAAGAAACACAGAAAAAAGCTCCGTAGGTGCGGCCCGATTGACAACACAACGTCAGGGCGTTATAGCTATTCGTGTTTTACACAGACAGGTCGCCCCTACGGGGCTTAGGCTAACGGAGTTATGGATAAAATTGTAGCCCCGAATGTCATTCGGAGTTGCAACCACAATCCTTTTTCCCGACAAGCGAAAGTCCTAAAAAGAAGAACACGTTAGACCACTGGCGTTTTGGGCAAAAATGTCCAAAACATTTCTCCGGTCTGTCTTCGAGTCGGTCAATTTTTCGCTCAATCGGCTGCACACAGACTCGTGCAGAACCTCTTGCCACGTGTATTTTCTGCTCCAAAAAACTTACATTATCACTTTTCCGACAAAAAATTGAAATTTTTTGTCGGAAAATACGTTGACATTTGCGAGACAGTTCGGACAAATGGTTATAACCGTACTTTTTTCTTCGACCAATTCTTCATCATAACCCAACCTTCCATGAAGACCCTTTTTTATAATCCCAGCACTTTGGAAGTTGCTTTTGCCGATGTCATTGGCAGCCTGCAAGACGAAATCCAACAAAAACTACCTGAGTACGTCATCACCAAAGTTGACCACAACTTGAAGCTGGACAATCCCCGGCTGACGTTCACCGTCGAAGACCCTGACGGCGACAGGCACGAAATCTTGCTTCAGTTCATCCAGCGTATTGACGCATGAATCTTGCGAAGGCAACAAGCTTTTGTATAAAACACGACAGGCGTTTTAGGCAAAAATTGCCCAAAACGCCTTTTTTATGCAAGATTAAAGCTGCACAACAATCCCAAATCTCAAACCAATGCCTTTGCGTGAAAGGTTGCTCGCAAAGGCGCAAAGTTTCCCGCAAAGCACGCCAAAAAAAATGTGTACAACCTCACTTACGACTGGCCACTGACCACTAACGACTGACCACTAACCACCGACGACTTTTCTTCGTAGTTTTGCATCATGCGCCTGTACGCTTTCCTGCTGGTGGTCGTGTTTCCGCTTTGCCTGTCGGCTCAGTCGCTGCCGCCCTTGTTCGGTTCCGACTGGACACCGGGCGAAGTGTTGCTCAACACCGGCGACACGCTGGGCGGCACCCTCCGCTTCGACTTGGACAACAACCTGGCGCAAGTGCTGCTGCCTGACCAAACCGTGAAAACCTACGCCGCCCGCCAACTCCGGTGGCTCCGTGCCCGCGACCCGGAAACGCACGCTTGGCGATGGTACTACCCACTCCCCTACGCATTGCGCAACGGCTACAAAGTGCCCGTATTTTTCGAGATGCTGGCCGAAGGCACCGTCTCGCTGCTGGGCCGCGAACGGGTCATTACCTCGCAGGGGCCCTACATCAACGGGCCGTTTGTCAGTTACCGGCTGGTTTATGATTTTTTCTTCGGTTTTGCCAACGGTCGCATCCGTCCCTTCAACGGCACCCGCCGCGAACTCGAACGCCTCCTCCCCGACCCGTCGGGCCAGTTGCGGGAGTTTGTCGCCAAGGCAGGCTTGCGGTACGACAACCACGACGATTTGATTCGCATTGTCAACCAATACAATTATTTGAATAGTCGTAAGTGACGAGTGGTAAGTGGTGTTACGGGCATTTTCAGTAGAAAACGCCCCAAACGCCTTTTTTGAAATTCATACCAAAATAAAAGACTGAGTGCGTATTTATAGAGTTATCAGTTGCTGATTTTCAAGCCATTCATCATTCGGCGTTACGCATTCGATATTCAGAATTGGTATCAGAAAACCGTTTGGGGCGTTTTTTGTCGAATCCGTGCGTGAAATCCGTTAGTAATCTGCCTGTACCAAACTTTGATCGGAAAATATCCCAAAAACTTTTCTCACCAAGTAGGCAAGGCGTAGCGCAAAGATGTCCTACTTTTGCGCACGAGTCAGCGGCTTCACTGACAACTGACCACTAACGACTTACGACTCGCCACTTACGACTCAAAAATGCGCAAACCCCTCATACTTGTTTCCAACGACGACGGCATCACCTCGCGCGGCATCCGGGCCTTGGTCGAAACCATGCACCAAATTGGCAAAGTGGTGGTGGTGGCCCCCAACAGTCCGCAGTCGGGCATGGGGCACGCCATCACCATCGGCGACACGCTGCGCCTCGACCCGTCCATCGCCTTCGAGACCGAGGGCATCGAAGCCTACGAGTGTTCAGGCACCCCGGCCGACTGCGTGAAACTGGCCAAGCACCACGTGCTCAAGGACCGCCGCCCTGATTTGGTGGTGAGCGGCATCAACCACGGCAGCAACTCGTCCATCAGCGTGCTGTATTCGGGTACCATGTCGGCGGCCATTGAGGGAGCCATCGAAGGCTTGCCGTCCATCGGCTTTTCGCTGTGCGACTACTCCCTCACTGCCGATTTCTCGCATTGCCTCGAACACGTGAAAAAGATAGCCCTGCAAGTGCTGGAATCGGGCCTGCCGGAGAACTTGGCCCTGAACGTGAACATCCCGGCCAAGAGCCAAGGCGAAATAAAAGGCATCCGCATTTGTCGGCAGGCGCGGGCCAAGTACACCGAGAAGTTCGAGAAGCGCAAAGACCCGTACGGTCGCTCCTACTTTTGGATGGCCGGCGATTTCGTTGACCTTGACCAAGGCGAAGACACCGACATTTGGGCGTTGGCAAACGGCTACATCTCTGTTGTGCCGTGCGGCTTCGACCTCACCGCCCACCACGCCTTGCCCGTGCTGAACCGTTTGCCGTTTAACGGTTGACGTTTATCGTTTTGGGCGTTTTTTGCCCAAAACGCGTGTTTTCTGATGAGGCTGGACGGTGTTTGCCTGAAAAACGACAAACGTGCGATGCGCAACGATAAATGGCAGCCAACGAACGTTGAACGTGAAGCCGCAAACGATGAACGTCAAACGTTAAGCGGCAAACGTTACACTTTTTTACACTTTTTTGACAACCTTTCCGTTGGTGAATCGTATTTACTCCCACGTAAACTGCCCGAATATGCTGTAACAGTTTTATTTAAATCACCAAAACACCTCGCGAACAATGCCACCTTGGGCTGAAGCCAGACGCACGCAAACAGAAACTTATTGCTAAGTGTCTGCGTTTCAGAATGAAACAAAATCTTTATCTTCTGCGTAAAAATCATCAACCAATCTCATCTAACTATTTTATGACTGAACAAACGCCACAGAAGTCCAACAACCGGAGGATTCTTACCACGGCTCTGATTGCCATTCTGGTTGCCCTGAACGCCGTTTTCTTTTACCTCAACATCCAAGAAAGAGACAAAAACAAAGCGTTGGCAAAAGAGAACCAACTGGTCGAAGCCGAAAAGGATGCGACGTTGGCAAAACTGGACTCGCTTGAACAGGAGTACGACAAACGCATCGCCGAAGTGCAGAAACTGGGCGGCGACGTAGAGGCTTTGACGAAGGTGAAGGAGCAGCTTGAGAAAGACAAAGTTCAGTTGCGCAACGCCAATTCAGCCCAAATCAAAAAGTACATTGCCCAAATCAAGAAATACGAGGAAATGCTCGTAGCCAAAGACGAGGAAATCGCCACGCTGAAAACGCAAAACGAAACCCTTTACGGCGAAAACTCCGAACTGAAAACCAAGCAGGTGCGCCTGAGCGACTCGCTGAGTACCATTGACGCGCAGAAACGCGACCTCGCCGAGAAAGTCCGCGTGGGCGGTGCGCTGAAAGCCGAAAACCTGGTCATTAACGTGCTGAACGAGAAGGGCAAGGAACGCGACGGCGGCGAATACCGCGCCAAGCGCATTGACCGCATCAAGATTCTGTTTGACGTAGCCGAAAACAAGATTTCGGAAGCCGGCACGCACACGGTTTACATGCGTCTGGTAGAACCTGACGGAGCAGCCGTTTACGACGTGTCAACCGGCGGCGGCACCTTCACTTACGACGGCAAAGAGACTTTCTACACGGCCAAAAAAGACATCCTGTACGACAAAACCCGCCAGAAAGTGGACTTCGTGTTCGCCAAAGGCTCGCCGTACAAAGAAGGCCGCCACATAGTGGAGCTTTACGCCGACGGCTTCCAAATCGGACAAGGGTCTTTCACGGTCAAATAATAAAAGTCTTGCGTCTTTGGTCTTGCGTAAATAACTGGCTTTCAGCTTGTCGTAAATTTCCGAATACGCAATACCCGGTTCAGAACCGGGCATGATGCCGAATTTCGAGACCTGCCGCTTGTGCGGCAGGTCTTTTTGCTTTCAATGAAAGCATCAAGTGGGAATGCGGAAAGGCAAGTTTTCCGTTTTGGGCAAAATTTGCCCAAAACGCTTGTGTTGCGGACTGTCATTGGTTCTGCGAAGTCTGCGACTTCGCAGTGTTACGCCGGTAGTCTCCGACTATCTTGTACGAAGCACGAAAGAAGCGTTGTAAGCGAAGGCGGTTGCGCTCCGCGTTGCCTGTCAGGCCTCGGCGTGAGTAGTCACAGACTACCGAATATAATCCTTCGTAGCCACAGGCTACGAAGAACGGAGTTACGTGCCGGTAATAGCAGCCTGCGAAGGGCACAGAATTACGAAGAAATTTTGGAAATCAACGCGTTCTGAATTGGCTTCGCCGAACTGACGTTTCATAATTCTAAATTCTGAATTGG
>JALOMD010000355.1 GCA_025455595.1 Cytophagales bacterium
GCCGAGGCACACCACGTCAATGTCTTTGCTGGGCCGGTTCAGCAGCAGGTCGCGCACGTAGCCGCCCACCAAGTAGCTTTCAATACTGGCCCGTTGGGCGGTTTCGGCAATGCGATTGAGAACAGGATGGTTGCGGATGGTTTCGGAAAAATTCATGACTCAAAAAGGCAAGATTAAGCGCATCGGCAGCGTTTGGATAACAAAACCGTTTGGCGTTTTCGATTCTCTGGCCGCTGTTTCGAACGTTTTTTGCCCGAAACGCGTAAAAAAGAAATCCCGCCGAACTTGGCTTTCGGTTTCATGGCAAAGCCAAAAGGTGCGCCGGACTGCGGCTGCAAAACGGCCCAAAGATACGTTTTTCCGGTCTTAGTTGCGGGTACGTTGTTTGGTTGCTCTGCCCCGTCAGAGCCGTCGCTAGGCGTGATTCGGCCGGATGTTACGGGTGTAAGGTTTGGTGCGATTTACCTTTCCTTTCAGGGTTGTATTAATGACAGAAGAACGGCACAGAAATTGTAATTTAGCCACTGAACCGCTGAATGATAATCATTTGAGTTTGCCAGCTTGCCATTGTCACATCCAAACCCTTTCATACAAATGCTTCAGCCAGTCAACAGAATCAAAGTAGGCGTTTCGTTGGTTTTTGCTACTTCCGTGGCTTTGGCCATCGCCATCAGCACCATCATTGGCATTGTATGTTTTTCGCTTGCCAATTACTGAGCCGACCAACCGGGCTGCCGTAAGTTGCACGGCGGAGAGAGAATCGAAGCTACATTTTCTGGAGAATACGCAAACCGGCCTATTGCCGGTTTTTTTGTTGCCATAAACCGTAAGTGGTAAGTGGTAAGTGGTAAGTGGTAAGTCACCAGTTATCAGTGGTCAGTTTGTTGCTATTCGCTTTACGGCCTTTGCGGTTTTTCTTTGCGCCTCCGCGTGAAACTCTTTTTTTCTCGCAGGGGCGCAGAGGCTTTCGCAAAGAACGCAAAGAGCATTGAAATGACCGAACAGGGCAATGGGTAGTTGGCAGCCATAGAACAATGTCAGGCGTTTTGAGCAAAAATCGCCTAAAACGATTTGGGCACGCAGATTAGACGCGGTGCGTCAGACCGGAAGCACAGGCTCGGCCAGCAGGTTCGTATTTTGAGCGTTTGCGGGATTTGACAATACCGCCAACTGGCGGCATCTTCGATTTTTGCCTGAAACGCCGTGGCGGGTCGGTTTCACCGGGCGATGCCCGGTGCTGGTGAGTTACGCCCCTTCGGGGCTGAAAGCGTTTTGGGCGATTTTTGCCCAAAACGCCCGCTTGCTTTCTGACCTCTGCACTGTGACCTTATTTCGGTTCTTGTCCGGCCAGCCGCGTTTTGCCTTCCCACACGCTGATGCGGCGGGCTTTGGCGGGTTCTTTGCCTTCGGGAGCCACGCCCGCGAACGACCAGTCGTTGCGGTTGTCCCACGCGCCGGAACTTTCGAGTCGGAACACTGCCTCGCGGCGGTAGAAAGGCCGCCAGTCGTTGTTCGGGTCGAGGCCGCCGGGAAAAATGGGTGTGTTCGGGAAAGAAACCGTGACGTATTGCATCCCTCCGGCGGCGGGCTGCGGTTGGCTCACCACGGCTCCGTCGCCGTGCAGGAGCTTGGCCGTGACACGCGTGCCCGGCTCCGGTTGGAAATAGTACCGGAAGGCCAAGTTGCGCGTCACGCGGGCGGGCCACGCCGAGCGGTTGTTGAGCCGCGCCTTGATTTCCACGGCGTTGTCGTCGGTGTCGTCCACGGCGGCTTCGACAAAAAACTCGTCGTCGGGCTTTTCGGCGGTCGGGAAGTTGGCCAGCGGTTTGGTGTCCGTCTTGGCCGTCATGCGGGCCAAGTTGGCCGTGATGCCCGCGTTGAAATCCAGGGCCACTTCGGTCTGCTCGGCCTTGCTCGCATCGGCCTTGTACGCGTCCTTCCAGTCCGGGCCACCGACCAACCCGCCGTACAGCGTATGCCGGGCCGCCTGCCGGTACTCGGGTTTTTCCGGGTTCAAGTGTTCCCAACCGGCCCACGGCGCGTAAGCCGTGCGGTGGTGGGGTGTGTTCACCACCGTTTTGCCCGGCGGCTGGAAACCAATCAAATAACTACGATTCTGCGGATTGCCGCCCAGCGAGTAATCCAACTGGCTTTTAGCCCAAGCCAAGTATTTTTCCTTGTCTTGGCCGTTGGGCTGGCCGTCGGCATAGACAAAGAACAGCCACGCGGCGTTGTTCACATGCCGCAGGCTTCCCCACTCGTAGCCCAACTTCGCCAGTCCGCCGGGCGTTCTGGGCGTTTTTTCCACGCGGTCAAGGGCGGCTTCCGTCCGTTGGCGGTACAGTTTGTTGTCGGGCAGCAGTTGCGACAGCCGCACGTAGCAGGCCAATTCGTAGCCGCTGTACCAATAGACCGCCTCGTTGAGCCGCCCGGCAAACGATGCGGCCAGCCGCTCGGCTTGCTCCAGATACTGGGCGGCGGCCTTGGCATCGGTGGTTTTGGCGGCCTCGTGCAGCCAAAGGGCGGCCCAACAAAGCTGATCCTGAAACTTGTCGCCGTCGAAAAAATCGGAGTGCTTCACGGTTTCGCCCTTGGCGTTTTTCACTTGGCCGTTGCCTTGGTACTTGCTGGCGAATTCGTACAGTTTTCGGGCGTTGAGCAACAACGCGTCGGCGTAGCGGGCGTTTCCATTCTGTCGAAACACGATTGATGACAACGCCTGCGAGGCCGCCATGCCCGCCACCACGGAGGTGGCCGGTGCGTCTTTGTCGGCGTAGAACGACGGCCGCTTCGGCTGCAGCAGGTGCATCACCTCGTTGGCAGCCCACGACTTGTGTTCTTCCTCCGAATTACCGACCTCCACGAACACGCGGTACGAAGCCAAGTCGTCAACGGTCTTGAAGCGGACGCACTTGATGAAATAGTCGCCCACCCACTTGAGGCTGCCGAGCAGGTGCGGCGTTTGTCCGGTGCGGCGGTAGGCTTCGGGGTAGGCCACGGCACTCCAAGCCAACGTGGAGGCTGCAAACGACATGGTGACGTTCCATTTGGGCGTGTCGCCCGCGTCGTACCAGCCGCCGGTGAGGTCAATGCCCGCGTCGCGGCCGTCTTGCAAGTGCGAGTCGCCGCGCCAATGTACGCGGTTGCCGGGCGGCATCTTGCCCGAACGCTGGGCTTCGTAGAAAAACAGGGCTTTTTGCAGGCCCTCGGCGTAGTTGTACTGGGCCGAAGCGGCGAAGGAGGCAAAAAACAGCAGGCAGGAAAAACAGAGACGGGCGGACATAAGCGGCTTGGTTGAAGCCCCGAATATCCGTGAAAAATAAATAACGCAAAATCGAAAAGGCGTTTTGGGCAATTTTTGCTTAAAACGCAGCGATTCCTAAAACCGGAACCCCAACCGAATGGGTACGAGGGAGGATTGCTGACAGGCGGTCAACGGTAATGGTTCGCGTCAAAAATTTCAAATAGCCAGCTTCCGCTTTTACCGTGTATTTTACTTTCGACTGGGCTGCGGCTGAACAAGAAATAAACAGTAAAAACAGTATTTTCTTCATGAATACCATTGGTAATTGAGACAAGCGTTTTAGGCAAAAACTGCTCAAAACACTCTGTTTTCAAACAGGCGTGTCGTGGCATGACTGAGAGGAAATGAACCGTGGCCGTCGTCTGGGTCATGCCACGACTAATGCGGCGTTTTGGGCAAAAATTGCTCAAAACGCCTACCACCTGCAACCTTGAACTTGTAACCACCTAATTCGTACCTCGTACTTCGTAAATCGTACTTCAAAACGTCCAACTCATGCGGATGGATGTGCGGCGCATGACCATTTCCTGAATGGTGACCACATCGCCGTCACGCCCCCATTCTTGCGCTATCCGTTGCCGGTGGGCTTGGTGCCGGTAGCCGACGGTGAACGAGAGATTGGTGCGCCAGCCGGTACGCACCAAGAAACCCGCCGCCGGATTGATGAAAAACCCGCCGTCAACGGTTTGGTTGGGGGCCGGGTCGCCGTTCAAGGCGCGGGTGTAGAAGCCGTAGCCTGCGTCGAGCGTGGCCACGGGCGACAGCCGGGTGCGCAGCGGCGCGTAGCTGACGCGGCCGAACACCGGAAGAAACGTGCCCACGCCGTAGTGGTCAATGCCGAAGCCGCCGCCCGTGTTCAGTTTCGGATTCCACTGGTGTCCAGCGGTCATTTGCAGGAAAAAGCTGCTTTCGCGGGCATCGTTGCCCGGCACGTCGAGGTAGCTGCGACCCATGCCCAAACCCATGTCAAAGCCGACGAAAAAGCCGCTTTGGCGCAGCGAGGGCCGCACGGTTTCGCGGGAAAACTTGTCCAACTGGCTGGCCTCGAAACGGAATACGCTGCCGTCGGTGGTTTTCACTTCGATCAGCGAGTCGAGGTGTTTCAGCGAGGTGGCCTGCCGGATGACGCTGCCGTTTTTGAGGTGCACCACTTGTTGGCTGGGCTTGTCCGACTGGCCGTGGGCGGTCAAGGCCAGCAGACAGAACAGCGGAAGCAAAAAGATGTTTTTCATAAAGGTAGCCTCCCCCAACCCCCTCCGAAGGAGGGGGCTTTTTGGTTTGTGAACAAATAGTATTTGAAATAGATGTTATGCAGCGTTTTGGGCG
>JALOMD010000356.1 GCA_025455595.1 Cytophagales bacterium
CAACCTGCTGCTCGCCAAGTCGCCGCGACAGAAAGCGGCGGAAACGGGCGGCAAGGTGCATCTGAAACTGCGCCGCATCACGCTGGAAAACGTGACGCTTGAGAAAACCGACTCGGCGGCCAACCAGTACACGCATCTGCACATCGCCAAGGCCGTGACAGGCTTCAGCTACGTGAACGACGTGATTGACAACCACATCGAAAGCGAAATGACGCTGCGCGAATTCCGGTCGGCGGGTTCGGTGATTTTCAGCAACAAACATTTGCGTATCATCTCCGATGTCAGCTTCGACGCGAACAAGAACTTTCTCACCATCCGGCCCAGCGATTTCATCATCGAACAGGCGGCTTTCGGCCTGAGTGGCACCATTGACTTGGCCCGCAACGCTTACCTTGACCTTTCGGTGGCGGGCCGCAAGCCGGACTTCAAGCTGCTCACCGCCTTTGCGCCGGAATACGTCTATCAACGCCTCCAAAGCTACCAGAACCGGGGCGACGTGTTTTTCAAAGGCAAAATCACGGGGCCGGCCATTGACGACATGCCGCGCATTGACTTGGCGTTCGGCTGCAAAAACGCGCAGTTCATCAATCCGTCGGCGAGCAACTCCATCCGCGACCTCAACTTTACGGGTTTTTACACCAACGGCGACAAACTTCACATTAAAAATTTCATCAATCCTTACGTCTCGGTTGATTTCCACTCGCGGCTGAACCTGGCGACGTTGCGCAACTTTTTTGAGGTCGAAAGCCTGAAAACCCTCAGCGGCTGGCTCACGATTGACATGACCGTGGACGAACTGCTCGACTACAACGACGTGCCGACCACGCTGGGCAAATTGAAGGACGGCACCGATAGCCGCCTGCTGCTCGAAAACGTGCGTTTCCAGCCCGACGGCTACCCGCACGCCATTGAGCAAGTGAACGGACGCATGGAACTGGCCGCCGGGACGCTGATACTGAAGGCGTTGCGCGGCAAAATCGGCAAATCGGACTTTGAGGTTTCGGGCGACATCAGCAATTTGTCTGCGTATTTCCACAAAACGGACGCGGACGTGGTTGCCAACCTGCGCGGAAAATCGAGGTTCTTGGATTTGCGCCAACTGCTCGGTTTCGACAAAAAACTGGCCGCCAGCGTGGACGACCAAGTGCGCGATTTGGCGTTCGGCTTCGCGTTCAAAACGTCGGTCAAAAACCTGCTGGAGCCGGGCGGTTTGCCTGAAGGTGAGTTTACGGTCAGCGACCTGACGTGCAAGCTCAAAAATTACCCGCACACCATCCACGACACGCACGTGGACATCGCCGTGACCAAGAAAGACCTGATTATCAAGCAACTCGAAACCGAACTCGACCGCAGCGACTTCCACGCAACGGGGCATTTCAAGAACTACCACACGTTCATGGACAGCACCGTGGCCGCGCCGTTTGAACTGCAACTCGCCGCCCGCGCCGACCACATTGAATTCCGGGATTTGTTCACCTACAAACAGACGAACTACATGCCCGTGGAATACCGCAACGAAGTGGCCGAAAACCTGCACCTCGACATGACGGCCACCGGCCAAGCCAACGACTGGCGCAAAGGCAACGTACTGAAAGACAGCCGTTTGACGCTGCGCCGACTTGACGGAAAGTTGCGCGTGCATCCGGTGAAACTGCGCGACATCGCCGGGGATTTCACGACTCAGAACGGAAACCTCACCATCCACGACTTCCACGCCCGGCTCGGCAGCAGCGACTTCCGTGTGAGCGGCACCATCGAAGACGTAGCCAACGCGGCCACGATGCAGAGCAAAAAGGTCCTGAAATTCCAGTCGAAGGTGCTGAACTTGGACGAAATGTGGTTCAACCAACCAGAACCGCAACCTGCCTCGACGGAAGTGGCGCAAATAGTATCCACCAACAACCCCAAACCCAACACCCACGACGACGCGCCGAACGTGTTCAAAATCAAGTTCCCCGACCTGACGCTACACGTGGACATCGGCCAGTTGAATTACCAGAAATACCTCGTCAAAAACCTGAAAGGCACGGCTCGCACCACCAAGAACCGCTATCTGTACTTTGACAACCTGCGCATGGAAACGGCGGGCGGGCAAGTGGGACTGAACGGCTACTTCAACGGCTCGAACCCGGAACGGATTTACTTCGCGGGCGACATTCGGTTGGACAAACTGGACTTGGACCGGATTTTCTACAAGTTCGACAACTTCGGGCAGGACTATCTGGTGAGCAACAACCTGCACGGCAGACTGAGCGGCCACGTGAAGTGCAACGTGCGGATGCACCCTGATTTTACGCCCGACCTGCAAGACACCGAAATGCACCTCGATGCCACCGTGACCGACGGTCGCATGACGAATTTCGGGCCCTTCCAGGCGATGTCGGCCTTCATGGGTGACAAGGATTTGGAAAACGTGCGTTTTGGTGAACTCAAAAACGCCTTCGACTTCAAGAACGGCACGCTGCAAATCCCGAAAATGGAAGTAGCGACAAACCTCGGCTACATCCACGTGGCGGGTCGCCAGCAAATGGATTTGCAGATGAACTACGACCTGCAAATCCCCGTGCGATTGGTAAAAGAAGCCACGTGGAGCTACCTCACGCGCCGCCGCCGGGAACGCCAGGAAGCCAAAGCCGCCGCCCAAGCAGAAGACGAGGTGGTGGACGAAATCGTGACCGCCAAAGAAAGCAACGACAAGCGGTTTATCAACGTGAACGTGTCCGGCACGCCGTCGGATTACAAAATCAGGCTCGGCAAGCGGCGGAAATAATATCTTTTCAGAGGTCAAAACCTATTGGCGGCGTTTTGAGCAAAAATTGCCTAAAACGCCTATGGTCTAACTCAGAAGATTCAATCCTATCACAAATTGCGTATTGCATTTACATAACGCCTCTGAACTATAACATCCACATCCTTGAAAGTCCGCCATCACATACCTGATATACCAACTTTGGAGCCTGAAACATTCAGACACATTTTAATGTCAGAATATGTTCCACTTCAGCTTGACAAAAAACTTTTTAACGATTTTTACATCAGAAGCCTTTCCGAGCAGACTTATAAACTCAAATTACCACTTCCACCGCACCGCAAAACGGTGAACGACTTTATCTTACTGACCAAAGGCTCTATCACCAAAAGTTCCGGGTTGGACAATTTTAAGGTTGCTAAAAGTTCCATTTGCCTTTTACCAGCAGGCCAGATCACAACCACAACGGAAATCACACCAGACATTGAAGGTTATTACTGCCATTTCTCAGACTCATATCTTGTAAACACCAACATTGATTTGAATGACTGGATGCTAAAGCCAATTGTCCTGATTGAAAAAAATGAGATGCCTCCCTTGATTGCTTTGCTTGACAGAATTAACTTCATTTACTCGAATTCGGCGAATCATGACTTGATAAAGGCCTATTTGGTTACATTTCTGACGGAACTGAAATTTTTATCGGGAGGTAAAACCAAAACCGCCTTCACTGCCTCAGAGAGAATCGCCCATGATTTTAAGAAACTGGTATCCCAGAAAGTAACCAGACAGACCAGTGTTAACGAATACGCAAAGGAACTGCACGTTACCCCCAATCATTTGAACAAATCAGTCAAAACGACTTTTGGCAAATCTGCGTCAGCTATTGTTGATGAAATGCTTTTGCTGGAAGCGAAAGTTTTGATGTGCCAGCACACACAGTCGGTCAGTGAGGTGTCTTTTGCGATTGGTTTTGAAGATCCGTCTTATTTTGGCCGCTTTTTCAAGAAGCACACGGGCATGACACCTACAGAATTCCGCAAACTGATTGATTTGTCTGATTAATAGCTGTTTTCGTCCTTTTCGTTGCTTCGCAGGGTGCAGAACTTTGCAGCACAACCAAAACGAAAAGCATGAAAGCAAAAGCCTTATTTGTCTCACTATTTTGTCTGTTGGCGGCGCACGTTTTCGCCCAAAAACCAGACAATCCCGAAAACGGGAAACCCTCCAAGCCAAATCCACCCATTCCGGTTGAAGTGTTTGCAGGCAGCAAAGGCTTGAACTTCCAAATGATTGTGAGCAAGCATTTTTCGCCTGCCAGTCGGTTCGGATTCTTCAATGTGACCAACTTCGTTGGGGACTATGACAACAACCAAAGGAGAAACCAGTATCTCGCGCAGTCTTTTTTGACTGTTGATGTTTGGAAGGGAATTTCTGTGAACGCGGGTGTTTCCATGAACTACTTTTCGGGTTTCAGGCCGTCGGCCGGACTTCAATACGTTTTCGCGAACAGAAAGTATCTGGCTGTCGTGTTGCCCCGTTTTGACTTGACGCAGACGCGCAACTTTGAAACGTTTGCGCTTTTTGAGTACAAACCGATGTTCACAGAAAAATGGGGACTTTACACAAGAATACAGGGATTGTATAACCGTAACATGAAACAGGAGTTTCACGACAGAAGCTATGTATATCTGAGGGTTGGCGCATCTTACAAGAACTTTCAGTTTGGTGTCGGCGGCAATTTTGATTTTTACGGGCCGAACAGAATCAACGAGAATAGTTTTGGGGGCTTTGTCCGGGCGGAACTTTTCTAAAAGAATAATCATGAAACTGACAAAATCACAGGGAACAGTATTGTTTGTATTGCTCGTTTCCATTGCCATGACCGCCGTAATGAGTTTCGGGATTCTTTTGCTCCGCATCGGTTGGCGAGCCGACTTTCTGAAAATCTGGTTAGGAGATTTTTTAGTGGGCTGCTGTCTGTCTATTCCGACGGGTTTTACGGTTGTGCCACTTATTAAGAAATGGGTGGATGGTTTGATAGAGTGAAAACGAAGTGAAATTGAAAAAATAGTATCTTTCGCAAAAGCGAAACCTGCCGTAATGCGTTTTGGGCGATTTTTGCCAAAAACGCATTACGGCTTTTCCCGTGTATTCTTATACCAATTCAAAAGACAAACTGCGTATTTTTATCCGTAGCGAGGGGTTTCATACCCTCTCGACACGTCGGGACAGGCTTCGCAGCAAATAACGAACCGTCATTTTAGGCGTTTTTTGCCCAAAACGCCTCGAAAAAATTTTAAGCCCCAACTGTAACATTCCGGCAAAAGCGTTTTCTAAAGGCTGTACAAAACAAACAA
>JALOMD010000357.1 GCA_025455595.1 Cytophagales bacterium
TGATACCGGAAGTGATTTACATGGAAGGCGACAAGGCCATTCCGGTGCAGGTGGCCATGCACTACAACACGTCGTATTCCGAAAACGTGTTCTCGTACGTCAACAACATCAACACCATCGAAGGCGGCACCCACGTGGCGGGGTTCCGCGCGGCCCTTACCCGTACCTTGAAGGCCTACGCCGACAAGGAAGGCATGTTGGACAAGCTGAAGATTGACATCGCCGGCGACGACTTCCGCGAAGGCATAACCGCCGTGATTTCGGTGAAAGTGGCCGAGCCGCAGTTCGAAGGCCAGACCAAGACCAAGCTCGGCAACTCGGACGTGGCCGGGGCGGTAAACTCCACCGTTTCGGAAATCCTCGAAACATGGCTCGAAGAACACCCCAAGGAAGCCCGCCAGATTGTGAACAAAGTGATTCTGGCCGCCCAGGCCCGCCACGCCGCCCGCAAGGCGCGTGAAATGGTGCAGCGCAAAAACGTGCTTTCCGGCACGGGCTTGCCCGGCAAACTCGCCGACTGCTCGGAAACCGACCCGTCCGTCTGCGAAGTGTATCTGGTGGAGGGTGACTCGGCGGGCGGCACGGCCAAACAGGGCCGCAACCGGGCGTTCCAAGCCATCCTGCCGCTGCGGGGCAAAATCCTGAACGTGGAGAAGGCGCAGGAATACAAGATCTACGAGAACGAGGAAATCAAGAACATGATTACCGCTCTCGGCGTGCAGTTTGGCAAAGACGGCGAAGAACGTGCCTTGAACCTCGACAAGCTGCGCTACCACAAAATCATCATCATGACCGATGCCGACGTGGACGGCAGCCACATCCGCACGCTGATCCTGACGTTTTTCTTCCGCTACCTGAAGCAACTCATCGAGAACGGCTACGTTTACATTGCGCTGCCGCCGTTGTACTTGGTGAAGAAAGGCAAGGAGCAACGCTACTGCTGGACGGAAGACCAACGCGACTTGGCCATCAAGGAACTGGCGAAGGAAGGCCGCGAGGACTCGGTGAACGTGCAACGGTACAAAGGCTTGGGCGAGATGAACGCCGAGCAACTCTGGGAAACCACCATGGATCCCGAACGCCGCAGCCTGAAACTGGTGACCATTGAGTCAGCCGCCGAGGCCGACCACTTGTTTTCCATGCTTATGGGCGACGAAGTGGCCCCGCGCCGCGAATTCATCGAGAAAAACGCCCGCTACGCGAAAGTGGACGTGTAACGTTTACCGTTTTAGGCGTTTTTTGCTTAAAACGGTAAACGTTACACGCAAAACGATAAACGGCTTTACTTGCCATGAGCATCTTCCTCGAAAAAATCATCTATCCCGAAACCGACGGCGAGCCGATGGCCGAAAACACGCTGCAATTTGAGTGGATTGTAACGATTAAGGAAGGCATCGAAACGGTTTTCGCCGAAAACCCGGACGTGTTCGTGGCAGGCGATTTGTTTTGGTATCCGGCGGAAGGCCACATCGAAATCCGGTACGCACCGGACATAATGGTGGCGTTCGGTCGGCCCAAAGGGCATCGCCGCTCGTATTTGCAATGGCTTGAGGGCAACGTGCCGCCGCAGGTGGTGTTCGAGATACTGTCGCACAGCAACCGCGTGGGCGAAATGATGCGCAAGTTCGAGTTCTACCAGCGGCACGGTGTGGAGGAGTACTATGTCTATGACCCGCAAACCAACCGGCTCGAAGGCTGGCAGCGCAACGAAAGCCTGCTGGTGCCCATCGAATCGGTGGGCGACTGGGTAAGCCCCATGCTGGGCATACGATTTGCCCTGACAACCGACACGCTGGAAATCCACCGGCCCGACGGCACCCGGTTCCAAACCTACCAGCAGTTGGCCACCGAAAAGAAACAAGCCGACCAACGCGCCGCCTCTGCTGAGAAGCAATTGAAAGCATCCGAGGAAAAAGCTCGTCGGCTGGCTGAAAAGCTGAAAGAATTGGGCATTGACCCCGACCAAATTGCGTAAAAGAGTGGTAAGCGGTTAGTCGCAAGTAGTAAGTGACGTTTTGGGCAATTTTTGCCTAAAACGCCTTTGTCAGAACTATGATTTCAAAGTGATTCTTGTGATTGGCATGATTGCAGAAAATTCATGTCAAATCATTTCAGTCATCTGTAAATCAAGGTTCGGACAAAAGAGGCGTTTTGGGCAAAAATTGCCCAAAACACTCAGAACTTTCGCTTTGTGACAGACCTGCCAAACAAGATTGCGTATTTTCTTCGCGCCCTTGCATCTTGGCGGTGAAAAACAAACCGCAAGGGCGCAAGGATTTTTCGCTACAATAGACCAAAACGAAAGTCCTGACACTGTTGAAAATACCGCAATTGGCGGCAACGCCACTCACCACTTGCGACTTACCACTTGCCACTTACCACTTTTATTGTTGCACCCCCGATTAACGCCTATAGACCAGTGCTGAATCCAACCGGAACCCAAGAAGAGGAGAAAAAAGGGCCGGCCAACACGCCGCCTTTTTCGTTTTTGCTCCAGCCCATCTACCGCCTGCGCGACACGATGTTCTCGCGCGAGAAGGTTTCCAACGTCATCGGGCAAAGCAATTACATCAGCCGCGACCTGAGTTGGCTGCAGTTCAACTGGCGGGTGCTTGACCAAGCCAAAGACACCAAACGCAGCCTGTTTGAGCGGCTCAAGTTCCTGGCCATCACGTCGTCGAACCTCGACGAGTTTTTCATGATTCGGGTGGGCAGCCTGTACAATTACATTGACTACGCCAAGGAACGCATTGACTATTCGGGCCTGCGCGAAACACCGTTCCGCAAAACGCTGCTCAACACGGCGCAAGTGTTTTTCAAAGACCAGCACGACGAGTTCAAAATCCACTTGGAGCCGCTGTTCAAGCTCAACAACTTCTGCATCGCCAAGCCGTCGGAACTGACCGACGAGGAACGGTCGGACGTGCTGGCGTATTTCATGCGCACCATCTTCCCGATGCTCACGCCGATGGTGTTCGACGGCTACCACGCCTTCCCGATTCTGGTGAACAAGGTGCTGATTTTCGGCGTGGTCACCCGCGACGACAGCCGCGAAGGCCAGCGGCTGTCGTTCGTGCAAATTCCGCAGAACCTGCCGCGTTTCTTTGAGATTTACCGCGAAGACCAAATTATTTTCGTGCCGATTGAGGAAATCATTCGCACCGAAATCGGCAAGCTGTACCGCAACGTTGACATCCTTTCGGTAAACCTGTTCCGCATCACGCGCAACGGCGATTTCACGCTGGAGGAAAGCGACGACGTGGAGGCCGACTTCATTGACGAGGTGAAGCAAAAACTGAAAACGCGCCGTACAGGCCGCGTGGTGCGCATCGAAGTGGAGCCGGGGGCCTCGTACTGGATGATGAAGACGCTGAAAGGCCGTTGGGAACTGGACGACGACAACGTGTTTGTGGCCGACAAGATGCTGGATTTCACCAGCTTGTGGCAGATTGTGAACCACAAGGAGTTCCGTAGCCAGATTCCGCCCATCCCGCCGCAGGTGCCGTCCCTCGACCTGCCCGCCGCCGTGCGCGAGAAAAACATTTTCGAGGTGCTGAAACAGCAGGACGTGCTGCTGCACCACCCGTACAACAGCATGGAACCGGTGGTGGATTTGCTCGAAAAAGCCGCCGAAGACCCCGACGTGCTGGCCATCAAAATCACCATCTACCGGCTGGCCAAGCAGTCGCGCATTACGAACGCACTGCTCAAGGCCGCCGAGAACGGCAAGCACGTGTCGGTGTTGTTCGAGGTGAAAGCCCGTTTCGACGAGGAGAACAACATCCGCGAGGCGCAACGGCTGCAAAAGGCGGGCTGCTTCGTGGTCTATGGCATCAGCCGCTACAAGACACACACCAAACTGCTGTTGATTGTGCGCAAAGACGGCGACCGGGTGACGCGCTACGTCCACTTGTCGAGCGGCAACTACAACGAAGACACCTCGCGGCTCTACACCGACATCGGCCTGCTGACCACCAACGAAACGTACGCGCAGGATGTGTCGGAGTTTTTCAACGTAATCACGGGCCACTCGCTGCCCAGCACGTACCAATACTTGATTACCGCCCCGCGCGACATGCGGCGGCAACTCATCGAACTCATTCGGCAGGAGGCCGACAACGCCCGCAAAGGCTTGCCCAGCGGCATTGTAATCAAAATAAACTCGCTGGAAGACAAGGAGACGATTGACGAACTGTACTTGGCGGCGCAGGCGGGCGTGCCGGTGAACCTGATTGTGCGCGGCATCTGCTGCCTGCGGCCCGGCCGCCCCGGCCTCAGCGAAAACATCACGGTGCGGTCGGTGGTCGGGGATTTTCTGGAACACGCCCGGCTGTACTACTTCCACAACAATGGCGACCCGAAGGTCTATGGCGGCAGTGCCGACATGATGGTGCGCAGTTTCGACCGCCGCGTGGAATCGCTGTTTTTGCTGGCGGAGCGGCGCATCAAGCAGCAGGCCATCAACATTCTTTCATACAACCTGCGCGACAACGTGAACGCGTACATCATGCAGGAAAACGGCGAGTACTACCGCTGCTACACCGACGGCGAGCCGTTCAACATCCACAAGGAATTCTACAAGCTGACGCTGGAGGAAGTGGAAGCGGCGAAGCTGTTTTAAACGAAGTC
>JALOMD010000358.1 GCA_025455595.1 Cytophagales bacterium
CGGGTCTTGCGTGTAGTTGATGGCTACTTCGTCTTCATAGTTTTCGTCAATTTCCTTGCCGGGCACGTTTAATATCAGCACATCGGGGAGCTTGCGTACCAAAGCCGCCGGGCCGGTGAATGTGACCGAGTCGGGCGAAATGCGAACAGGCGTAGTGAGCAGGTGATTTTGCCGCAATTCGATTTGAACACTGTCGGCGCGAAGGGCCACCGTTTTGGCAAGTTTTCGGTCAAAAGCCACGGCGATGGTGTCGTTTTCCACAAAATTGACGTGGGCTTCTTTGATTTGGTTGGAGATGTCGGGCAGCAGCGCGGCAGCCGTGAGGTAGCGAGTCTTGAGCGGGTTCTCGATGCGAAAGATGACAGGCCGCGTGTCAATGTTCAGCGACTTGCGTAGCAATGTCCATCCGTAGCCGGTTACGTTCAAGGCCAGTTTTTGGGGAAGCGGCTCAGTGGCTACCAGGTTCTCCCGATCATAGTCGAAAATAACCGGGTAGTTGATTTGCGTGGTGTACTCTTTGTTGAGGGCGTTGAGAAACCAAAAGGTAGTAGCTGCCAAAATGCACAACGCCGCTACCGGAAACTCGGCGCGGCGCGTCACCACCAGCGACCGTAGCAGGGAACCCGCAAAATGTTGGCGTTTTTCCATTCTGGTGCGCAAAAACCTTCATAGGGTTCAAAACCCTATGAAGGTTGGGTGGCCGTTTTGGGCAAAAATCGCCCAAAACGACACAGTTGTTTTAAAAACTCAATTCTCGCTTTTCATTCCTCCGAAGTCATTTTGCCTCGGCGGTTGCGGTGGTTTGGGTCGCGTATTTCTTGCTGCTTTCTTGCGAGATGGCCGATTTCTCGAACTTCAGTTTCACGGCACGGTCCACCTCCAACGTGATGGTGTCGTCGTCCATGTCAATCACTTTGCCGTGCATGCCGCCGATAGTCACCACCGTGTCGCCTTTCTTCAGGCTTTCGCGGAATTTCTGGGCTTCTTTCTGGCGTTTTTGCTGGGGCCGAATCATGAAAAAATACATGACCACAAACATGGCACCCATCAGGATGAACATAGAATAACCGCCGCCGCCACCAGCCGCTTGCAATAAAATTGCTGAGAGAATCATCTGGTTTATAAAGGTTTAAAGTTTTCGGATTGAAAGACTAATTATGAGAATCAGGATTTACAGAATTCAAGAATTACAAGCTGGTTTTGGCAGTCTATCGTTTTGGGCAAAAAATGCTCAAAACATTTGTCAGAACCATGATTTTTAGGATTACAGGATTGCCTTGATTGAAAAAATAATTATGTTAATCCTCCATTCCTACGAATCATGGTTCTGACAATTTACCCAAAACGCAATACAACCATTGTCAGTTACTGCGCCACTGCGTTTACAATGCCTGACATCACCAGCACGGTTTGGCGGGGCTGCGTGTTGGCATAGATGGTAATGGTTTTTTGCTGCGGCCCGGCTTTGCCACGGCTGTTGAATTCAACTTTAATTTCGCCTTTTTCGTAAGGTGCCAGCGGCCGCCGGGGCCAGTCGGGAACGGTGCAGCCGCACGAGGCCACGGCGTTTTCTATGACCAGCGGCGTTTTGCCGGTGTTCGTGAACGAGAACGTGTGCGTCACCACAGCTCCTTCTTGAATGCTGCCGAAGTCGTGCGTCATTTGGGCGAATTGCATTACGGGTGCGTTGGCCGCCGGGACAGTCGTGTTTGAAACCGCCGCCGCGACGGATGCGCCCGGTTTTTGTGGTTTCGGGTTGCAACCTGCGCCCAAAACCACCAAGACAATGCTTACTGTTAGGCACAAATGCTTTGTCATGGGTCTTTTGTTTTTTTGTGTGTTTTAAGCAAAAATTGCCTAAAACGCCTCACACAAAGGTTTATGGTTCGGCGTGGAAAGACAGTCGTGGCAACCTGTCCCGACAAGTCGGGACAGGTCGCCACGACACGCTGTTGTTCAACGCGTCTGGTTTTTGAGCTGGCCCATCAGGGTTTCCACATCCATGAGCAATTTTTCGGCTTTTTCGCGGGCATCGTTGATCACCCGTTCGCCTTCGTATTTGGCTTCGGTCGGAAAGTCGCCGCTTTCCCTCATCAAGTCGTTGATGTATTGCCGCAACTGGTCGCGATACCTACCCAGTTGGTAGCTCAATATGTCGCGGGTGTTTTTGCCTTTGTCCGGCGCGTAAAGAATGCCCAGCGTGGCTCCAACCGCCGCCCCCGCCAAGAAGACCAAAAAAGTGCCTGTGTTACGACTCATGTGATTTGTGGTTTTTAAACAAAGTAGTCAGTGGTCAGTAAGTAGCCATTAGCCTTTAGAAAAACGGCATAACATGCTTGTTTTCAACGATTTACAAGCTATTCCGAGCAAGAATAGATAAAACTGTTTGTAAACACGCACTTATATACTGACGACTGACCACTAACGACTTAGTACTTATTTATTGTCAATCAATCCACGGCCTGATTTTTTCAGGATGCCTTGGGTGGTGAGGTCGCTGGCAAGTGCGTCAAGCACGCCGTTGACGAACTGCTTGCTCTTGGGCGTGCTATAGACTTTGGACAGCTCGATGTATTCGTTGATGGTCACTTTCACGGGTATGCTCGGGAAGTTGAGCATTTCGGCAATGGCCATCACCAGAATCACTTTGTCAACCTGGGCCACTCTTTCAACGTCCCAGTTGGCGGTTTTATTGGCAATCAGGGCCTCGTACTCCTCGAATTTAGCGATGCTGGTTTGGTAGAGTTTCTGCAAAAAGTCGCGGTCGGCCTCCCAGTCGGCGGAGAGTTTTTGCAGCGGGAAATCAACCGGGTCTTCTTTAATGAACTGCATGGTTTTGTTGAACATGCCGCGCACCACGTCGTCGTTGCTGTGCCAGTTCAGGTCGGTTTGCTCCCAAAAGGCAAGGGCCGTTTCGCTTTTGAAAATGACGTTTTTCACTGTTTCGGCCACCAGTTGCCAGTCTTGCTCCAGCGTGGTTTCGGGCAACTCTTGGTAGTCGCGGTAGCTGGTGTCTTTTTTCAGTTCTTGGAAAAGCGTCTTGGTCAGTTCGGTCGTGGCGAGTTTTTCGACACCGCTCCGAATGCGTCGCTGCTGAAAGTTCTTGTTGTCGCGGAGGGCTTGCGCCACGGCGTTTTGGGCAAATTTCAGGAATTTTGGCGGCGACGGCGGCTCTTTCAACGCCCGGTTTTGCTTTTCGGCTTCGTCAATGTTCACGTAGTCGGCCAGTTCGGTCACCAACCACAGCGACAGTAAGTAGTAATCGTAGATTTGCTCGGCATCGCGCAGCAGGGTTTGTTCCAAGTTGCGGGCATCGCGCTGGCACTGGCGGTAGTAGTAGTCTATGGCATCGGCGGCGGCTTTTTGCACTTCGTTCGGGGTGTCGTCTTGCACAGGGACGGCTTTGGCCTCCAAGTTTTCCTCAAACAACAGCGTAGCCAGCTTGCGGCTGCCTTCCAGCTTACGGTTGTCTTGCGGCAGCATGGAGTTGAGGTCGGGGGCAAAGGTGCCTGCAATGGAATCAAGGGCCAACTGGTAGTCAGACTGCACGGCCTGCGTGTAGGCGTACACGGCTTGCATGGCTCTTGCCCTCAAAATTCTTCGGTTCAGCATCGGTCAAAGAACGATTCGTATGGTTTTCAGGTTGTGAATGAAGCAAAACGCGCATCCGGCCACGTTCCTTTGTCAAAATTGCGGAAATTGCAACCGCAAAGGTAGGAATACTAATTCAGAGTTCAGAGGTCAGAGGTCAGAAAAGAGCCTCACCCCCGTCCCCTCTCCCACGGGAGAGGGGTGACTTTTCAACTACACGAGCATTTTATTCTAAACAGGTTCGCTGGAAAGGCTCGATTAATCGTCAAACACACCCCTCTCCCGTGGGAGAGGGGACGGGGGTGAGGGGAAGCACGGCGTTTTGAGCAAAAATTGCCCAAAACGGAAAACGATAAACGGAAAACGATAAACAATAGTGAAGCACCTCGCTTACCTGAACAAGTATTTGCTCAAATACAAATGGCATTTGTTGCTGGGCACTTTGTTCACCATCATTTCCAACCTGTTTGCGGTAGTGCCGGCCCAAGTGGTGCGGTACGCATTCGACTTGGTCAAGGAGACCATTGACCAGTATTTTTTGCTGGCCGGAACCGCCGCCCAAGAACACATCCTGCAAGTTTTTGCCCACAGCATTCTGATTTATGGCGTGGTCATTTTGGTCATGGCCGTTTTGAAAGGGATTTTCCTGTTTTTCATGCGGCAGACGCTCATTGTCATGTCGCGGCTGATTGAATTCGACCTGAAAAACGAGATTTACGCGCACTACCAAACGCTGCCGCTCAGTTTTTACCGCCGCAACAACACCGGTGACTTGATGGCGCGGATTTCGGAAGACGTGAGCCGGGTGCGGATGTATCTCGGCCCGGCTATCATGTACCTGCTCAACATGGTGACGCTGGTGGCGTTGGTGGTGGGCTACATGATTTCGGTGAGTCCGAAACTGACGCTGTTTGTGTTGCTGCCGTTTCCGTTTTTGGTGGTGAGCATCTACTTTGTCAACGAGGCCGTTGAGAAACGGTCGGAGCAGATACAGGCGCAGTTGTCGCGGCTGAGTACGTTTGT
>JALOMD010000005.1 GCA_025455595.1 Cytophagales bacterium
CAGGCTGGTTATCGGCGCACCCGCAGGCAGGTCGTCAACGGCCAGTATGTCAACCGTGATGATGGTGTAGGTGACCGGCGCACTCAACACGCCTGTGTTATCGCGCAGACGGAAGTTGAACACCGCGTAGGGATTCGGATTGGAAGCCGGTGCATCCACTACGGGCGTGAACACGAGTTGTCCGATCTGTGCCAGCGGAATCTCCAATCCGCCGGGTGGCAGACTGGTCAGCGGCGTACCGTTAAAGGTTAGCGTGCCGTTGGTGGGCAACGAAGTGATGAAGATGCTTTGCAGCGTGTTTCCGTCCGCATCGGTGAACACACTTTGGAATTCGCCCGCTGTAAAGGTGTAGCTCGAAGGCACAGCCGCCGTGTTGCGACGCATGAAACGAACGATGGGTTGCGCAACGGGTGCGTTGTTGCTACAAGCGGTGAAAACAGTGGCGGCCAAAAAGTTGAACGTACCGGAAGTGGCCGCAGGCGTATAGTTTGCAGTTCCGGCTTCCACCGGGAAACCACCCGTAGTGGAAAACAGCTCCAAGGCGTTGATAAAGCCGTTGTTTCCGTAAGCAGCATTCACGCCGCCCGGCCCTACCGTTCCGTTTGCGTTCACGGCAATGGCGGTTTGGCCCGACTCCCGGGCATCCGGGCATCCGTCGCCATCTGAATCCAAGTCGAACTGGTTGATGAGACCGTCGTTGTCGGGGTCAAGGGCAGCATAGACGATACGAATTCCGTTGGCATTGAGGCCGGCGGCACCCAACGCGGGGTCGTCCGGGTCGCGCCAGTTGGGGATGCCGTCTCCATCCTCGTCGCCCGAAGGATCAGCGGGCAGATTGGCGCAGGAGTAGTCGTTGAACGGGAACACCCCGGCATAGGTGATTACAAAATCATCGCCGTTGATGCCAAGCTGCGTGTCACGCAACTCGAAGACGGCCGAGGTTGACGTTGCTTGGAAAACCACCTGGCGGCGGTCCCAGCGGTCTCCGCCACCGTGACCTGAACGCGGGTCGGCATCCTTGTACACCACAAAACCTTCGCCCACCGGCTGGCCATCCACAAAGAACTGCATGATGCCGTCATCCGGTGCAACGGAGTTGTTTACCAAGGGGTTGATGGCGTTCGATGTGTAAGACACCAGTATATACCGCCGCCCCGGCACGAGGCCGGTCACTGTCTGGCGACAAATGGTGTAGGCTGCACCCGTACTGTTGCCGTTTGAATACAAATAAGTGTCGGAAGGCGGCACGTTGAACGGGCCGTCACCGGGGAATGGCCCTTGTACTACCCGGAAACCTGGCCCTACGCTATATTGCGGAACTGCCGGATCAGGCGGAGCCAAGCCGGAGAGATACGTCACCACACCACGCTGAATGGCAATACGAGTATCGGGCGGATAGACGTTGAAGCCAGTGTAAGGCACGCTGCTTGTCCAAAATCCGCCACCCCAAGGCGAACCAGGGGGCACAAATGAGGACACCGGTGTGGTACCGGCGGGTACTCCGGCAGAAAAATCGCCGTTTTGGATCAAATTCACCGAATTGTTAATGACACTTTGCGTGTTGCAACCCGCTTCCACGATGTCCAGAATGCCGTCGTTGTCGTCGTCCAGGTCGGCAATGTCGGCCACGCCGTCGCCGTCATTGTCAGGCAAAGGAGTGATGTTGATAGTCACCGTAGCCGGGGCGGATAGTGTCCCTGATATGTCGCGCACCCGGTAGGTGAAAGTGACGGCTCCGTTGCCCACTACACCCGGTGCCGACACAAAGCTGAACTGGCCGTTGGTAGCCACTACCAACTGGCCCAAAGCGGGCGAAATGGTAATGGGTGCCGCGTCAATCACGATTCGGTCACCAACGTCGGGATCGGATGGGGCGGGCGGGCCGACGAGCAGGTTGCCGTACAGGATAACCGACTGCCCGATAGTGTACGTTTGGTTGGTTGCCACTGGCGGGTTGTTCGGCCCGCCTACTACCACATCCTCAAGTACAGAAGAAGTGCCATCGAAGTTGGAACCGCCTACAGCAAGGCCGTTGCTGTACGTGCCACCCGGACTAACCGGGGTGGGCGTAGCCACAGTGGGGTCGTTGAACTGAACCGTCGCCGAGTTGTTGTATGTGCCAGTCGCCAAGCCGCTGCTGGCTGTGACTTGGAAGTTGATTTCTATGCTGCCGCCCCCGGGAAGGGTGTACTCGCCGAAAACCGGCGCAGCATTTGTGCCGAAATTCGAGGTGCCGCCGGTAGCCCCGCCGTCAAGGTTCGAGAAAGCCGTGCCCGGATTGAAAGTTATGCCGGCAGGTAGTACGTCGGTGATGCGTACACCGGTGGCAGTGGCTGCCCCGACCGGGTTGGTCACTGTGATAATGTACCGAAAGCTGGAACTTGTCCCTTGTGTAATCCTGACGGTTCCTTCGGTGCGTTTCAAGACCGTCAGTTGCGGCACCTCTTGGAAACTGATGGCCGTAAACACCCAGTCGTCGCCGTTTGCGCCAGTGGCATCGTCGCGTATGGCCAAGACAACCGGAGTGGTGGACGTTACGCCGGCTCCGGTTCTGAACAAGACAACGCGACGCGTCCATGTGTCCACTCCGCCGTTCGCAACCCCGTCCTTGAGCAAAGTGATGGGTGTTGCATTGACAGGAGTTCCGTCAACCAAGAACGTCAGCCGGGGATCGTCCGGGGCGACACCTGCTCCGGCACTGGGGATAATTGCATTCGAGGTGTAGCAAACAAACTGGTAAGTTGTGTTGGGTTTCAGTCCTGTCACTGTTTGCCGCCACGCTACATAAGGCCCGCCGGTGTCGTTCCCGTTTGCGTACAAGAAGTTAGGCGTGGCCGGAACCCCAAAAGCCGGGTCGCCGGGGAACGGCACTTGCGAAACCACGGCTGGAAAAGGAACCGATCCGACCAATGGTGTAGTGGAAGCACCCGTAATGGCCCTGGTCTGGATGGCAATTTGCGTCCCCGGATCAAAGGGATAGCTGTTGGTCGGCAAACAGGTCACGCCGCTTTCCCATTGGCCCAGGTCGGTGCCGGGTGGGAGACCACCCGCTGAAATAGGCGGCAAGGTGGCAAAGTTGCCGTTCCTTACCAACTCTTGGCTGTAGGTATGTAGAATTGACAGAAAGGCAAACAAGACAGTCCAAAGGACTGTCTGCTGCTTCACGCACAGTTTTTTCGTAAACATTTGCTATACGAGTATGAGTATTGGCGTTAGAATTAAGCGGCTTGGTTTGTAACTAAAAAGCAATGATTCAATTCGGTATCCTCAGTAACCTGTCTGCTTTGCCAAAGCAAACCAACAGTCAAGTTTCGCTGGCAAGCATAGCAAGGCTTTCTTCATGGAAATCCGGCGGCACCTTGACGATGCCTCTCGGCACGGGTGCTCTGTAAGAATCCCACTCATCAATGCAACAAGTAATTTCGATCCCTGAAGTGGAATTGTGTGGTGTGTCCCCTCAACAAAAAGCCGTGGCAGTCCGAAAATCGGCGCGGCATCTTCAAAACTTACTGGCCGCAAAGCTTACAGCGACTTTACGGATTACCATCTCAATTGAACAAAACTCATTACGCAAGTGACTTCCATGTCATGTTATGCATTGTCACTAATGCTACCTGTCGTGTGTATTCCAGAAAAGTTGTTCAGCGTGAGGGAGTTGTAGGTGTGGCAATAGTAAATGTTTCATATAATAAATGCAAAGAAATTTCGACTAAACCTGATTTTCGGCTGTATAAAAGACAGAAAACAGCACTTTATCTGACATTGCATCTCCCATAAATGTACAATCCTGCGGTTACCTGCCGCATGTGCTGTTTACCTTTTGGCTAACGCAAATTCGGCCCACCGCAAGTCTTCGGGCGTGGTTACTTTTATGTTTTCGTAACCATCGGCAATCAATTCGATTGGCATTCCGGCAGCCTCTGCCACCGATGCATCGTCAGTGAAAAATGCTTGCTCCGGTTGCTTGAATGCCTCTTTAATCAGCTTTACTTGAAAGGTCTGTGGCGTTTGCACGAGTCGGTAGTGGTTCCTGTCCGCACTTTGGCTTGCGCCACCGGGCAATACTTGACGGATGGAGTCTTTCAACGCAACGGCGGCAACCGCGCTGCCTTTTTGCCGCGCCACCTCAAAACTCTGCCGGATGGTTTCAATGGAAACAAACGGCCGCACCCCGTCGTGGATGGCCACCTCGCCGGTTTCGGCCGCAATGGCTGCCAAGCCGTTTTTTACGGACTGAAAACGGGTTGCCCCACCGGCCACCACTTGGACAACTACTTCAAAGTTATGCTTTCGGCACAGTTGATGCCATGTTTGAAACTGAGTTTCGGGCAACACAAGAAAAATATCCAAAGACTCGCTGTACGCCCGGAACCGCCGGATGGTATGCATTACAATCGGCAAACCACCAATCTCTATGAATTGCTTGGGCACTTCTGATCCCATGCGGACTCCGGCCCCCCCAGCCACAATGATTGCGTATTCCATGAATGTGAACGGTTTTCGGCAGCGCGATTGGCTTTCCCCGAAGCGACGCAAGGTGTTTTGGGAAATTTTTGCCTAAAACGCCGAATGTGTATTTGCCATTCAACAGGCGAACATTTTGGTGAAAAATGAAAAACAAAAGTCGTTTACACCAATTCAAAAGACTGAGTGTGCAAATGACCTTACACAAACACCCGATTGTCAACGACTTTCGTATTCCCAAATCCACATTGGCTTCGCCGAAACATAAGTTCGACGAAGTCAATCTTCGATTTTCCACTTCCAAATTGGTGATATTCGCCCCACAACCGCCCCCGCTAATTCGCTGCGCAAAGCAACGCTTTTTTCACAAAATAGAGAAAGCGTTTTGGGCATTTTTTGCCCAAAACAGATGGCGGCACGGTCGCCTCAACAATCGGTTTTGGACGTTTTTGCCTAAAACGCTTTTCGATCTGGCTACCAGAAACAGGTGGTGCAGATTTCACTTGCAGATTGCCGCTCACTCCGCAGGCAGCGGCTCACCCTCGGCTTTGTCGGCGGTTTTGTGTACGCCCGCCACGTACATGTACACAGCCGGAATGACGAACAGTGTGAGAATCAGCGAAAACAGGATGCCGCCCACGATGACAATGCCCAACGGGATGCGGCTGGTGGACGCTGCCCCCAAGCTCAAGGCAATCGGCAATGCGCCCAGCGACGTAGCCAGGCTGGTCATCAGGATGGGCCGCAGGCGTTGCACGGCAGCCTCGGTCACGGCTTTCAGCTTGGGCGTTCCTTGCTCACGTTTCTGGTTGGCAAACTCTACAATCAAGATGCCGTTTTTGGTGACCAAGCCGATGAGCATAATCATGCCGATTTGGGAGAAAATATTCAAAGTTTGCCCAAACACCCACAGGCTGAGCAACGCCCCGGCCAAGGCCAGCGGCACGGTGAACATGATAATCAACGGGTCGCGGAAACTTTCGAACTGGGCGGCCAGCACCAAATAAATGAGCAACAAGGCCAGTCCCAAGGCAAAAAGGGTGTTTGACGAACTTTCGGAAAAATCACGCGAGGGGCCGGAAAGGGCGGTTTGGAACGTGTCGTCCAGCGTGCGGGCGGCAATGGCCTGCATTGCCTTTACGCCGTCGCCGATGGTTTTGCCCGGAGCCAGCGAAGCCGACACCGTGGCCGACTTGAAGCGGTTGTAGTGAAACAGCGTGGGCGGGTTGGCGGTGGTTTCCATGCGAATCACCGATGTGAGCGGGATGTTGTCGCCGTTGGCATTGCGGACGTAGAGTTTACGAATGTCAGCCGGTTCTTGGCGGTCTTTGAGATTCACTTGGCCCAGCACTTGGTACTGCCGCCCCTCTTGGATGAAATATGCAATGCGCCGCCCGCTGAACGCCGCCTGGATGGTGCCCGCGATGTCGGCCACGGTGAGGCCGAGGCTACGGGCTTTGATGCGGTCAATGGTGATGTTCACCTCCGGTTTGTTAAACTTCAGGTTTACGTCCACGTTCTGGAAGGTGTTGTCGCCGCGAGCTTCTTCCAAGAACTTCGGAATCACTTCTCGCAGTTTCTCGAAATCCAAGTTTTGCAATACGAACTGAACCGGCAGCGCACCCCGCGAACCCAACCCGACCGAAATGGTCTGCTCCTCGACCGGGAAAATGCGCAGGTTGTTGAACCGCTTCACCTTGCCCGCCAAGTCGCGGGCTATTTCGGTTTGGGTACGTTCCCGTTGGTCAGGCGGCACCAGCCCGATGCGGGCCGTACCGGAGTTAATGCCTGTGGATGAGAAACTGGGAACGGACGTGAACGCGAAGCTCCGTTCAGGCACCGAGTCAACCAAAAAGTTGCCGAGTTCCTCGCCTGCCCGCACCATGTAGTCGTAGCTGGCACCTTCTGGTGCCGAAATCTGAAAACGCACCGAACTCCGGTCTTCGAGCGGAGCCAGTTCGCTCTGCAAACCGGTGCCGACAAAATAAATCACCACTGCACATCCGACAACAATCAGCCACGCAGCCCAGCGCACGCGCAAAAAGCCGCGCAGCCACCGATTGTAGCCGCTTTCCATCCCCCGGAAAAACGGCTCGGTCATTTCGTAGAAACGGCCGTGCCCGGTGTCTTTGCGGTTCAGCACCACGTTCAGCACGGGCGTGATGGTGAGCGACACAATCGCCGAAACCAAAACCGCGCTGGCTACCACGATGCCGAACTCCCGGAACAGGCTGCCCACGAAACCTTCCAGGAAAATCACGGGCAGGAACACGACGGCCAGCGTGAGCGACGTGGAAATGACGGCGAAGATAATCTCGTTGCTTCCTTCCAAAGCGGCCCTTCGGATGGGCATTCCTTGCTCCAGTTTGCGGAAAATGTTCTCGGTGACCACAATGCCGTCGTCCACCACCAGGCCGGTGGCCAGCACGATGCCCAGCAGCGTGAGCACGTTGATGGAAAACCCGGCCACGTACATGATGAAAAACGTGGCAATCAGCGAGATGGGAATGTCAACCAAGGGTCGCAGGGCCACCAGCCAGTTGCGGAAAAACGCGAAAATCACCAACACCACCAGTCCGAACGAAATCAACAGCGTTTCTTGGACTTCGGTAATGGCCCGGCGGACGTTCCGCGTCTGGTCGATCAGGGTGGTGAACTGCAAGTCGCCCGCTTGGGTTTTCTTCACTTCGTTGAGCCGCTTCTCGAATTCGTCGGCAATGCGGATGTAGTTGGCTCCCGGCTGCGGTACCACGGCCAAGCCCACGGCACTCACGCCGTTGAGCTTCCAGCCCTGTTCGTATTGTTCGGGGCCGAGTTCCACTTGGGCTACGTCGCCCAGCCGCACAATGCCGTTGTTGTCTTCACGCAAAATCAAGTCGTTGAATTCCTGCGGAGTACTCAACTGCCCCAACGCCCGGATGGTCAATTCGGTGCGGCTGCCGTAGAGTTTGCCCGACGGCACTTCGACGTTTTCGCGGGTGAGGACATTGGAGATGTCGTTGAACGCCAAATTGTAAGCCACCAGTTTGTCGGGGTCAATCCAGAGCCGCATCGCGGGGCGTTTCTGCCCGATGACGTTGATGGCACTTACTTCGGGGATGGTCTGGAAGCGGTTCTGCAACACGTTTTCGGCGTAGTCGCTGAGTTCGAGCAGGCTGCGTGTGCGGCTTTGCACGGCCAGCAAGATGATGAAGTCGCTGCTGGCATCGGCCTTGCTTACCACGGGCGGCGCGTCAATGTCTTGCGGCAGGTTGCGCAGGGCTTGGCTCACCTTGTCGCGCACGTCGTTGGCGGCGGCTTCCAAATCGGCATCCAAATTAAACTCCACGGTGATACGGCTGTTGCCCACCGAACTTGACGAAGAAATGGTGCGAATGCCGGGAATGCCGTTGATGGATTTTTCGAGCGGCTCGGTGATTTGGCTTTCGATTACGTCGGCGTTGGCACCGATGTAGTTGGTATTCACGGTAACGACCGGCGGGTCAATGGCCGGGTACTCGCGAATACCCAAATAGGTGAAACCCAGCACCCCGAACAGGATGAGCAGCAGGTTTATCACCGTAGCCAGCACCGGCCTTCGCAGCGAGAGTTCGGATAGAGTCATTTTAATTCAGAATGATGAATTGCAAATTCAGAATTGTACGGGTCAATAAAAATGCATTGGCGTTTTAAGCAAAATTCGCCTAAAACACTGGCCGCTGTTCGGGATTTGTAATCCCGAACCTGACTGTCTCGGATTTGTAATCCGAAACAAGCCGTTTTGGGCAAAATTTGCCCAAAACGCAAAAGCTCTATGCTCTTCGCTCCATGCTCCAAGCCTTTCTTTATTGGTTCACTTTCTGCACCTTGGCCTTGTCGTCGGGTTGGATGACGCGCCGGATAGCCACCGATTGGTCGGGACGCACAAAAAGCACGCCGCTCACTACTACGCTGTCGCCGGGGCTGAGGCCCTTGGTCACTTCTACCCGGTCGGCGAGGCGCACGCCGGTTTGCACATCCACAAACGTACCTTTGCCGCCGCGCACCACCACCACTTTGTTCGATGCCGCTTCGGGGATAATGGCGTTGCTCGGCACGGCAATGCCTTCGTGGCTTTCGTCAATCAGCACCTTGGCAAACGCACCCGGATTCAGGCCGGTGCCTTCGAGCAAGGCCCGCACCCGTAGGTTGCGCGTGGCCGTGTTGATTTGCGGCTCCACGGCAATGATGGTGGCCCGCCGCCGCTCGTTGGTGTTTTCCGTACTCACGGCCACGGTCTTGCCTTTGGTCGCCAGCGAGGCGTAGGTTTCGGGCAGGGTGAAATCTATTTTCAGGCGGTTGGTCTGCTGCAAGGTGGTGAGCATGGTTTGCGGGGTCACCAAGGCACCGGGGCTTACCAGCCGCAGCCCCAGCTCGCCGTCGAACGGGGCGGTTACGATGGTTTTCGACAGTTGGGCTTGGAGCAGTTTTACGCCGGCCCGCAGGTTTTGCGTCTGCGTAGCGGCTACGTCAACCTCGGCTTGGCTCACATTGTCGGCGGCCAGCAGTTGGCGTTGGCGTTGCTCGGTTTTCTCGGCCAAGGCGAGCTGCACTTGTTGCTGTTCGAGTTGGGCCTGCAAGTCGGCGTTGAAGATACGGGCCAGCACGGTGCCCGCCGCCACGCGTTTGCCCTCCGGAATGTTCAGATAAACCAGCCGCCCGCTCACTTCGGGATAAACATTCACGCTTTCGTTCGCCAAAACCGTTCCGTTGGCTTCTATTACGTTGGGCAACAGGGATTGCTGCGCCACAATCACATCCACGATGGGCGTGGTGTTTTGCGGTCTTTTGTCTTGCGCCTCCTTGGAGCGGCAGGCTCCCGTGCCTAACAGCAGCAGCAATAGTCCGGCGGACAGTTCCTTGCTCATCTTTTCGGTGTTACGGTTTTGTTTGGTCTTTGTATGGTTCCACTCCGTCCGACTGACTGCGGAATTTCGCTAAAAATCCCTGCCCAACGGTTTCAAGGAAGAAGTCGGCAGTAGCAGTTGGCAGTAAGCAATAGGCAGGAATGTTTGCTGTCTTTCGTTGATTGGGTTTTGGCACAAGCGTTTCCGCCGGTCGCTGGATTTGCGTTTTGGGCAAAATTTGCTCAAAACACCCACGTGCGGGAAAACCTTCATAGGGTTCAAAACCCTATGAAGGTTTCTCCACACGGAAACCGCGTGTGTTTTGCAAAGATTCAAAACAAAAAAACTTGGCCGCCCGCCATTGCCGACAACCAAGTTTTTATTCCATAGCAACAGACAGGCGGTGTTTTGCTCTGTCCGGTTTGCATTCTTCGGGCGTTTTAGGCAAAAATTGGCTAAAACGCTCTTGTCTGAACCTTGATTCGCAGGATTAGAGGATTAACATGATTCGTTTCCCAATCAAGGAAATCCCTCAATCTTACGAATCAAGGTTCAGACAAAATTTGCCAAAACGCCTTTCTTGTCACTGCCAACTGCCGCTGCCTACTTTTTCCTGCCCTTAAACCGCTCCTTCCGAAACCTGTGCTTCCGGCTTGGAAGTCAGCGAGGCGAAGACGAAGTCGCGGTTCAATTGGGCGATGGTGGACATTGAAATGCCTTTGGGACACTCAGCCGAGCAGGCTCCGGTGTTGGTGCAAGCCCCGAAGCCTTCGGCATCCATCTGGGCAATCATTTTCTCGGCGCGGCGTTTGCGTTCGGCCTGCCCTTGCGGCAGCAACGCCAAGTGCGTGATTTTGGCCCCGACAAACAGCATGGCCGACGCGTTTTTGCAAGCCGCCACGCAGGCTCCGCAGCCAATGCAGGCGGCAGCGTTGAATGCCTCGTCGGCCATTTCCTTCGGAATCGGCGTTTCGTTGGCATCACGCGCCGAGCCGGTGTTGATGGAAATGAAGCCGCCCGCTTGGTTGATGCGGTCAAAGGCCGCGCGGTTCACCACCAAGTCTTTCACGACCGGAAACGCCGCCGCCCGCCACGGTTCAATCACAATGGTTTCGCCGTCTTTGAAATGGCGCATGTGCAACTGGCACGTGGTGGTTTGCATCGGGCCGTGCGGCCGGCCGTTGATGTGCAGGCTGCAGGCTCCGCAAATGCCTTCGCGGCAGTCGTGGTCGAATGCCACGGGGTCTTGGCCTTGCCGCGCCAAGTCTTCGTTCAGCACGTCGAGCATCTCCAAGAACGACATTTCCGGGTTGATGTCCACTTTGTAATCAACCAGTTTGCCTTTGGTGTCGGCGTTCTGCTGCCGCCATATTTTGAGGTTGAGTTTCATGTTTCGTTTCGTTTTTGTTGCCTGATAGAGGAACGTTTCCAACACCTCGTTTTTCGTTTGACGTTTATCGTTTTAGGCGTTTTTCACTCAAAACGCCATGTCGCACGAAGCATCGAAGAACGAAGCATCGGGTTACTTATTTATAACTCCGTTGTGTCAGTTTTACGTTCTCGAATATGAGCTGCTCTTTGTGCAGTTCGTGCGGCTGGTCGGGGCCTTTGTATTCCCAAGCGGCCACGTAAGTATAGTTTTCGTCGTCACGCTTGGCCTCGCCGTCTTCGGTTTGGAACTCCTCGCGGAAATGGCCCCCGCACGACTCGTTGCGGTTCAGCGCATCGTCCACCATTAGTTCGCCCAGTTCCAGGAAGTCGGCCACGCGGTGGGCTTTCTCGAGGCTTTGGTTGAACTCCTCGTTGGTGCCCAGCACTTTCACGTTCTGCCAGAAATCGGCCTTGATTTCGCGGATTTTCTGCTTGGCTAACTTCAGCCCTTCGGCGTTGCGCGACATGCCGCAGTAGTCCCACATCACCTTGCCAAGTTCCTTGTGCAGGTCGTCCACGGTTTTCTTGCCGTTGATGGACAGCAGTTTTTTTGTCATGTCCGTCACTTCTTGCTCGGCTTTTTTGAATTCGGGATGGCTGGTCGGCACCTTGTCGGTGGGCGGCATGGTCGCCAAGTAGTCGCCAATGGTGTACGGAATCACGAAGTAACCGTCGGCCAAGCCTTGCATCAACGCACTGGCACCGAGGCGGTTGGCTCCGTGGTCGGAGAAGTTGGCCTCGCCCAAGGCGTACAAGCCCGGCACGGTGGTCATCAGGTTGTAGTCAACCCAAAGGCCGCCCATCGTGTAGTGAACCGCCGGATAAATGCGCATCGGCGATTTGTACGGGTTTTCGCCGGTGATTTTATCGTAGATGTCGAACAGATTTCCGTACTTCTCCGAGATTTTCTGCTCGCCGTCGCGTTTGATGGCATCGGCGAAGTCGAGGTAAACGGCCAGCTTGGTCTTGCCCACGCCTCGGCCTTCGTCGCACACGTACTTGGCGTTGCGCGAAGCCACGTCACGCGGCACCAAATTGCCGAACGACGGGTATCGGCGTTCGAGGAAGTAGTCGCGTTCGTCTTCCGGTATCTGTTCGGGCGGGCGGCTGTCGCCTTGCTTCTTGGGCACCCACACGCGGCCGTCGTTGCGCAGCGACTCGGACATCAGCGTCAGTTTCGACTGATAATCGCCCGAAACGGGAATGCAAGTGGGGTGGATTTGCGTGAAACACGGGTTGCCGAACACCGCGCCTTTTTTGTGTGCCCGCCAGATGGCCGTGGTGTTGCTGTTCATGGCGTTGGTGGACAGGAAAAACACGTTTCCGTAGCCGCCCGTGCAAAGCAGCACCGCATCGGCCGAATGCGACTCGATTTTGCCCGTCACCAAGTTGCGCGTCACAATGCCGCGTGCCCGGCCTTCCACCAGCACCACGTCCAGCATTTCGGTGCGGTTGTACATGGTCACTTTGCCGTTGGCAATCTGGCGGTTCAAGGCACTATAGGCACCGAGCAACAACTGCTGGCCGGTTTGGCCGCGTGCGTAGAACGTCCGCGATACCTGCGCCCCGCCAAACGACCGGTTGGCCAGCAGCCCGCCGTACTCACGGGCAAAAGGCACGCCTTGGGCCACGGCTTGGTCAATGATATTGACACTGACTTCTGCCAGCCGATACACGTTGCCTTCGCGGGCACGGTAGTCGCCCCCTTTGACGGTGTCGTAGAAAAGCCGGTAAATGCTGTCGCCGTCGTTTTGGTAGTTTTTGGCGGCGTTGATACCGCCCTGCGCGGCAATGGAGTGGGCACGGCGCGGGCTGTCGTGGAAGGTGAACGCCTTCACGTTGTAGCCCAACTCGGCCAGCGAGGCGGCGGCGGCGGCTCCGGCCAGTCCGGTGCCCACCACAATCACATCGTACTTGCGTTTGTTGGCCGGGTTCACCAGTTTGAGGCTGAACTTGTGTTTGGTCCACTTTTCGGCCAACGGGCCTTCGGGGATCTTTGAATCCAATTTCATATAGTGAAACAGTTTGAGGGACGATTTACGAGGGACGAAGTACGAATTTCAGGTCAGAGATAAGAAGTCAGAGGCCAGATAATATTCACTTACCACTTACGACTCACCACTTGCCACTTAACCACTTGCCACTTATTGGTGCGTGACAAACATATAGACGGGAATGATGGCAAAGCCAAGCGGTATCAGAATTGAAAAAGCCTTGCCGAACCATTTGATGAACGGAAAATACTTGGGGTGGTCTATGCCCAGCGTGCGGAATGCCGACTGGAATCCGTGCCACAGGTGAAAACCCAAGCCCACCATCGAAACCACGTAGAGCAGCACAATCCACCACTGCGTGAAAGCCGCCACCGTGGCCTCGTACATGTTTTCCACGATCACACCGTCAATGGTTACCTCGCTCAGCCTGCCGGTTTTGGCCGGGAAGTAGAATGCCTGCAAGTGGAACACCAAGAACAACAAGATGATGGTGCCGAGGATGCCCATGTTCCGCGAACTCCACGTGCTGCTGTTGTCCACAAAGGCGTATTGCACGGGCCGCGCCTTGCGGTTGCGCTGGGTCAGCACCAAGCTGACCACGATGTGCGTCAGAATCAAGGCAAAGTTGGCGATGGAGATGGTCTGGATCAGCGGGTTGTGGCCCATGAACTCAGAGTACAGGTTGAACGACACGCCGCCGTCGCCTTTGAGCAGTTGCAGGTTGCCGGCCAAGTGAACCACCAAGAACAGGATCAGGAAAATGCCGGTGAGGGCCATGAGTATCTTGCGGCCGATGGTACTGGTCAAAGCGTTTAGTAACCAATTCATAAATCTATAGGATTCGCTGTGTTTTGAGTGTAAAACAAAGGCGTTTCATGGATAATTCCCGCCTGCCCAAAAGTAGCGTCGGAATCATTAGCAAGCAAAAGAATGTAAATATTTTGAGGTGTTCTAAATAGTCCGGGTGCTTCTGGCAACCGATTGCCACCGCCAAGCACCCGGCATCAAGCATACAGCCTCGTGTTCCCCAACTCTTTGTTTCGCTTTTTTGTTTATGATTTTATATGATGGTGCGCCGACAAACGGCCACCAAAGTCCGGGTTTTCTGGTATTGCTCGCCGTTTTGCATTTTGCTTATTTTGAGGGCCGTTTTGGTTTTCCGGTTCGGTTAGCCTACTTTGGCCGAGACAACCGGATGATCGGGTGTTGGCGGAGGCGGCGTTTTGGGCAATTTTTGTCAAAACCCTGATTCGTAGGATTGGAAGATTAGCATGATTACATTCTCTCAATCAGGGCAATCTTTTGATCTTAAGAATAATAGTTCCGGCCAACCACTGTTTTGGGCAATTTTTGCCCAAAACGCCGCTGACCAATGACGACTTACCACTGACGACTTGATACTCAACTAAACCCACCAATGAAGGCATACGTTTTTCCCGGACAAGGCGCACAGTTCCCGGGCATGGGAAAAGAACTTTACGAGCAATCGGCCGGGGCACGGGCTTTGTTCGAGCAAGCCAATGAAATCCTCGGCTTCCGCATTACCGACACCATGTTCGGCGGCAGCGAAGACGACCTGAAACAAACCAACGTGACGCAACCGGCAGTGTTTTTGCACTCGGTGGTGCTGGCTCTGACCAACGCCGACTTCCGGCCCGAAATGGTGGCCGGGCATTCGCTGGGCGAGTTCTCGGCCTTGGTGGCAAACGGCGCACTGGCCTTTGAACACGGCCTGCGGCTGGTGGCAAAACGCGCCGCCGCCATGCAGAAAGCCTGCGAACTGCAACCCTCGACCATGGCCGCCGTGCTGGGGCTTGACGATGAGGTAGTGGAGCGGATTTGCGCCGAGGTGGACGACGTAGTGGTGCCTGCCAACTACAACTGTCCCGGCCAATTGGTGATTTCAGGCACGGTGCGCGGCGTGGAGATTGCCTGCGAAAAACTGAAGGCCGCCGGGGCCAAGCGGGCGTTGGTGCTGGCCGTGGGCGGTGCCTTCCACTCGCCGCTGATGGAGCCTGCCCGCGCCGAATTGGCAGCCGCCATCGAAGCGACGACTTTCCAGCCGCCGCGCTGCCCGGTATATCAAAACGTGAACGCCCAACCGGCCACCGACATCACCGTCATCAAGCAAAATCTGATAGCCCAACTCACCGCCCCGGTTCGATGGACGCAAACAGTGCAAAACATGTCGGCCGACGGCGCAACGCAGTTCGTGGAGTCAGGGCCGGGCAAGGTTTTGCAGGGTTTAATCAAGAAAATCAGCCCTTTGGCTGAAACCGCCAGCGTCGCCTAACGTACAAAGCAACACAAGACAAAGTCATGCTTGGCAAGACGAGTGATACCAATCGTGCGTAGCTGTATCAAAAAAACTGGCAATATTGCATTTGTTTGACGCGGCGGGCCGTCCTAAGGGGTTGTTTAAAATTCGGTATTTATCAGCGTCTTGAGCAAAAATCGCCTAAAACGCCCGTCTGTTGTCTTGGCGTTCGGCGGATTCCGGTCAGACGCACCGCGTGCAGACCTGCGTGTTCACCGCGTTTTGGGCAAAAAATGCCCAAAACGTTCTTTTGGGTTCGAGGTTTAAGCGTTTTACGTTAAGTACACAGTCGTTGAGTGGTTAGTCATTGGCCATTGAAGAAAATCTCGTCGCAAGAAACTGAAAATCAAACACTTGCAACGATTTTCGTGTGTCAAGAGTAGTACACGTTAATTTCTGCCGCGTACTTAGGACAAAACGGGCATTGCGTATTTGTCATTGACAATCAACTATTTACCCAAGACAAAAGACGCAAGACTCACCATATTTTAGCATCAAGCATTTTTGGACAAACTTCTTCGCACTATCGGTTGAGATAACCAAACCAGTTCCTTCAGCCACTTCGTTCGTTGAGTTAAATCCACCGTCATCCTTAAAGGCCAGTATTTTCTGACAAGGCCTAACCATACAGACCAACCAGCCTTCCATGCGCTACCTCAACTTGTTCAGAATCATCAAGGTAATACCCCGCTGGACGGTACTCCAGATTGATTTGCTGCTGTGTGCGTTTGCACTGGCGTTGGCGTTCCTGTTCAGGTTCAACTTGGAATGGAGCCTTATCCGAGGCAGCGACTTCCTGTGGGCTTTGGCTCTGGTGCTGCCCATCAAGGCACTTTTTTTCCTGCTCACCCAAAGCTACGCGGGCATTATCCGTTACACCAGTGTCGAGGACGCCAAGCGTATTTTCTTGGCTGTCACCTACGCGACGGGGCTTATCCTGGGCCTCAACTCAGCTTACCGGTTCTTTCAGCCGCAACACCAGTTCTTGGTGCCGGTTTCCATCCTGCTCATTGACTATTTCTTCTCCATGCTGTTCATGGGGGCGTTTCGCATTCTGGTCAAAATCATCTATTTCGAGTGGAAAAACCAGCAAAGCGAGAAAATGAACGTTGTCATTTACGGCGCGGGCGAAGCCGGGGTGATTACGAAGAAAACCATTACGCAAGACCGCGACACGCACCTGCACGTGGTCGGCTTCTTGGACGACGACCCGGCCAAAGTGCGCAACACCATTGACGGCGTGCCGATTTACCACAACACGTACGAAAACTTGAAACGGCTGGTGAACAACCG
>JALOMD010000359.1 GCA_025455595.1 Cytophagales bacterium
GCCCGCGAGAAAGACGCGCCGGGCAAACTGGAGCTTTTCGTGGAGCCGAACAACACCGACTTGGTGAAGTCGTGCGACAACCTGACCATTGCGCCGTGGGGCGACCTGATTGTTTGCGAAGACGACTCGCACCCGTTTGTGGTGGGCATTACGCCGCGCGGCGAGTTTTACCGCGTGGCCGAAAACGTGGGCTTCCAGTCCGAGTTTGCGGGCGGCGTGTTCTCGCCCGACGGCAGTACGTATTTTGTCAACATACAGCACGCCGGACTGACGCTGGCCGTCACCGGCCCGTGGACGTAGAGTAATTCAGAATCAGGATTTTCTGGATTGACAGGAAAAGCAGGATTCGACCTTGCAATGTGTGTCTATGCAAAGGTGTTTTGGGCAAAAATTGGCTAAAACGCCTCTTGTCTTGAATCGCGGATGACGCGGATTTCACGGATAGGTTTCTGAGAAACAGCCACGTTCTCTTCAACATATTAACATATTCTCATCCGTGCAATCCGCGTCATCCGTGCGAATCCGTGATTCAAGACAAGAGACGTTTTAGGCAAAAAATGCCCAAAACGCACAGTGAACTCAATCCTTGAAATTGAACCGGAAATACTGAGGCACATACCTGAAGAAATTACAAAATCGCCTGTTTTTCTGTACAATTCATACAAACGCCAGTCTGTGTAGCAGATTGGCTTCTTTTTTGCAGGCATTTATTACAAACCAGAAGAATTTTCAATGAAACCACCGGAATTCTCCGCAGAAAAATGCTATTTTTGGCTATTCTTTCGGAATAATCGTCCAAAATCCCTGTTTCAACTACCAAAAATCCCTGCACGCAGACTGTCAATGGCTTATTGACAGCCCGTGGCGGGCAGTTTGCAACCGGATTCTGACGAGGCGTTCCGGTGTTTTGCCAGAGCGAAACCTTGGTTATTCGTCCACCGTTTAAAAACACGAGGAATTGTGCTGATTTCGCTGCCCAGAACCACGTCTCCGCATCTAACTCTCCGAAAAGTGAAGGCACTGGAGCCTTTCTTATTGAACAAACTGCTATTGGTGCTGCTGCTTCCGGTGCTGCTGTTCTTTTTGCCCACCACCGGACGCAAGCAGTCGTTCAAGCCCCAGATTCCCTACAGCGAAAAAGAACGCCAGTGGGTGGACAGCGTTTTCAATTCCCTCACCCCCGACGAACGCCTCGGCCAGTTGTTCATGGTGGCCGCCTACTCAGACAGTGCCCGCGCCGATGTGGCGGGCATAGAAGCTTTGGTGAGCAAATACCACGTGGGCGGCATTATTTTCTTCCAAGGCAACCCGCTCTACCAAGCCCAACTCACCAACCGTTACCAGTCGCTGGCCAAAGTGCCGCTGCTCATCGGCGTGGATGCCGAGTGGGGCCTGTCCATGCGGCTCGACAGCACCACACGGTTTCCGTACGCGTCCACGCTGGGGGCCGTGCGCAGCAACGAGGCCATCCTGCGCATGGGAGCCGAGCTGGCCCGCCAGTGCAAGCGGCTGGGCGTACACATCAACTTTGCGCCGGTGGTTGACATCAACAGCAACCCGCGCAACCCGGTCATCGGCTTCCGGTCGTTCGGCGAAGACAAAATGAACGTGGCCGCCAAAGGCGTGGCCTACATGCGCGGCTTCCAGAGCAACAGCGTGCTGGCCGTTGCCAAGCACTTCCCCGGCCACGGCGACACCGATGCCGACTCGCACGTGAGCCTGCCCGTGGTGAACAAGTCGCTGGAACAACTGGAGCAGCAGGAACTGTTTCCGTTCCGGCGGCTCATCCAAGACACGCTGCGCGGCCTGATGGTGGGGCATTTGGCCGTGCCTGCTTTCGAGAAAGGCAAAATCGTGCCGGCCACTGTTTCGAAACCCATTGTGCAGGACTTTCTCAAAGACCAAATCGGATTTCCGGGACTGGTGTTCACCGATGCCCTGAACATGAAAGCCGTGAGCAAGCTCTACAAGCCCGGCGAACTGGAATGGATGGCTCTGCAAGCTGGTAACGACGTGCTGCTGTTTCCCGAAAACGTGCCCGAAGCCCTCAATCGCATCAAGAAATCGTTGCGCGGCAAGGCCATGCAGGCCGACATTGACACGCGGGTGAAGAAAATCCTCGCGGCCAAGTACTGGGCAGGCTTGCACACCCGCAAACAAGTGGACACCCTGAACCTCGTGGCCGACTTGAACCGCCCCGAAACGCAAGCCCTCAACGAAGAACTCTACGAGCAGGCCATCACGGTGGTGAAGAACAACGTCGGACTGGTGCCGTTCGTGCATTTGGATACCACCACGTTTGCCTGCCTGTCCATCGGCCTGCCCAAAGGAAACGTTTTCCAAGAAACGCTGGACAACTACGGCTCCGTCGCCAACTACGCTATTGCCGACAAAGACACCACCGAGATGGCGTTGCAGGCCATGATCAAGCGGTTGAGCCACTACAAAGTGGTGGTGGTGGGCCTGCACGACCTCAACAACTCGGCCAGCAAAGCCTACGGCATCCGGGCCTCCACGCGGCTGCTCATTGACCGGCTCCGCACCCGCACCAACGTGGTGTTGGCTGTTTTCGGCACGCCGTACAGTCTCAAGTATTTCGAGAAGGTGAACACGCTGCTGTGCGCCTACGAAGACAATGAAATCACCCAACGCCTGGTGCCGCAAGTGTTGTTCGGGGCCATCAGCGGCACGGGCCGCCTGCCGGTATCGGCCAGCGAAACGCTGCGGGCCGGTACGGGCGTGGTTACGCCGAACATCGCCCGGCTGGGCTATTCCATCCCCGAACGGGTGGGCATGAGCAGCCAATCGTTGAGCGTGATTGACCGCATTTGCCTGCGAGCCATCGAAGACCACACCATGCCCGGCTGCCAAGTGCTGGTCGCCAAAAACGGCAAGGTGATTTTCAACAAGGCGTATGGTTATCTCACCTACGACACGCTGGAGCCGGTGACCCAGCACACCATTTACGACTTGGCTTCGGTGACCAAAGTGGCCGCCACGTTGCAGGCCATCATGTTCCTGCACGAACGACACCTGCTTGACGTGAACGAGAAAGTCTCGACCTACCTGCCCGAACTCAAAGGAACGAACAAAGAGAACATACTGGTGCGCGACGTACTGATGCACCAAGCCGGACTGGTGGCGTTTCAGTCGCACTGGGACCGTACGATTACGCGCCAAGGCTGGCTGGTTGACTATTACAACCCGGAAAAGAACGACAAATACAGCGTGGAGGTGACACCGGGCATGTACGGCGCGTCGTTCATGCGGGATTCCATCTGGCGGTGGACCATTGAGTCGCGGCTGTTGCACAAGCCGGCCTTTCAAGAGAAGTACAATTTCGAGTACAGCGACGTGAGCTTCTACATCCTGCACCGGATAGCCGAACGCCTGCTGAACCAGCCGATGGATCAGTTTGTGAAACAAAACTTCTACGACCCGCTCGGGGCCGACGAACTGCTGTTCAATCCGCTGTGTACGTTCGGGCAGGAGTGCATCGCTCCGACGGAACGCGATGTATTCTTCCGCCGCAGCCTCATCCGGGGCACCGTTCATGACCAAGGGGCGGCCATGATGGGCGGCGTGGCCGGACACGCGGGGCTGTTCGGCACGGCCAACGACTTGGCGATGCTCATGCAGATGAACCTGCAAAAAGGCTACTACGGCGGTCGACGCTATTACTTGGACAACACCTTGCCGACTTTCACCAAAGCTTACAACAAAGGCAACCGCCGGGGCTTGGGCTGGGACAAGCCCCGCCTCGACGGCGGCGGGCAGGTGTCTGAATACGCCTCCAAGAACTCGTTCGGGCATACGGGCTTCACCGGCACCATCACCTGGGTTGACCCCGACGAACAACTCGTCTATATTTTCCTCTCCAACCGCGTTTACCCCAACCCCGACAACAACAAGCTGGCCCGCTACGGCATCCGCAAACGCATCCAAGACTGGATTTACAAGTCGGTGGTGAGCTACCAGATACAGACGGCCAGCATCAAGCAGCAGTGACACTAAAATGTCGTGAATCTTGCGTCTTTAGTCTTGAGCAAACGACTGATTACCAATAACCTGAGTCTTCTTCAATACGCACGCTTTGTTTGAATGTGATTTTGGAAAAAAATGCCCAAAACGCCATTGAGTAAACGGCTGCCACACTTCGGCGTGATGCCTGCAATTTGACCAGCGTCCGGTGGTTGCAAAGCGACAGGTTTGCAAAAACGATGTCAACGGAAACAGAAAAAAGAAAGGCGTTTTAGGCAAAAAAATGCCCAAAACGAAATTATCTGGGCGGCTGTGCCGCCGGGCGTTTCGAGCATTTTTGCCTAAAACGCCTTACACCTGCACCGGCTCGGCAACCGATGCGTAGGCAGGCACCGTGAACGTGAACGCAGTACCTTGGTCGGGAACGCTGTTGACCCAAATGCGGCCGCCATGACGTTGGACAAACTCTTGGCACAGAATCAGACCCAAGCCGGTGCCGCTTTCGTTTGCCGTACCCGTAGTGCTGTGATACGTGTCAATGCGGAAAAGCTTCGCCAAGTCGTTCGGGGCGATGCCCACGCCTGTGTCGGAGACGGTAATTTCGACGAAACCTTCCTCGTTT